>NZ_JBTYMC010000134.1:0-17655 GCF_054880855.1 Streptomyces sp. S6
AGGCACCGCCTTTGCGGTCCGTCGGCGCCGTGTCGGAGCCCTGTCGGGCCTGTCGGCCGGATGTCGGTGGGCCGTCGGCGGGGGCGGGCGATGACGCTGTGGCTGCTGGAGCAGGCGGCCCTGGCGGGGCACACGGCGCTGGAGCTGCCGACGCTGACCGCCGCGCTGGCCCAGCGGGGCGTGCCGGACGCGGACGGCGCCGTCCAGGACACCGTCGCCGAAGGGGAGGCGCTGGTCTTCCAGGACGCCTTGGAGGAGCCCGGTGCCGCTCCCGCACAGGGCGAGGAGGACGAAGAGGGCGAGGAGGAGCGTCCCGTCCGTGTGCTGGTCGGCCTGGAGCGCTACGCCCTCGCGGAGGAGAGCCTCGCCGACGGCCTCGCCCGCGTCGTCAACGCGCTGCCGGCAAGCGACCCGGGGTGGGAGTCGGCCGTGTCTGCGGCCCCGCGTGGCAGCGCCGAACTGATCCGCGCGGTCGCCTCCAGCGGCCTCGTCCTGCACACCGGCGGCGAGGCGTCCCGCGCCGAACCGGCGGCCCTCCTCGACGCCGCCCGTGCCCTCGGCCTCCGCGCGGTCGCCGCCTGTCACACGGCGGACGGCCGTCACCGCTTCGCGTCCCTGCTGAACCCCGGACAGGCTCCGGAGGGAGGCGTCCCGCGCCCCGGGGACACCGCCGCCCCGAACAGCGACCACCCGCACTCCCCCGCGCACCGGACTCCCGGCGTCACCGACCCCGTGGTCACCCTCCCCGGCCTCCTGGCCGGCCTCGAAGGCCCCGGCCGGGACTCCGAGGGTGCCTTCGCTCTCGACCTCCTCGTCCTGCTCGACGCGCCTCAACTGGACGTCGAGACGGCCGCGATGGTCGTGGAGTCGCTGCCGGACGGGGCGCGGCTCGTGCTGAGCGGGGACCCCGGGGTGTTGTGGTCGGCGGGGGCGGGGCGGGTGTTCGGGGATCTGCTGGCCGCGAAGGTGTGCCCGCAGGTCGCCTCACGGACGCCGGACCCGGGACCGATCGGGGAGCTGGTCTCCGGGATCGGGATCGGGGAGCTGAACCAGGTGGAGGCGCCCGGCAAGGAGATCGTGATCGTGCCGGTGCGGGACGCCGGGGAGGCCGTGCACCGCACCGTGCAGCTCGTCGCCGACTCCGTGCCGAGGGCGTTCGGGGTGTCCCCCGAGGAGACCGTCGTGATCACGCCGGGCCACGGCGGCGCGGCGGGCACACGCGCGCTGAACGCGGCTCTCAAGGAGCGCCTCAACCCCGGTCCCGGCCGGTTCGCCGGCTTCGACCCGGGTGACCTCGTCGCCTACTCCCCCGTGCCCGGCCGCAGCGTCCCCGGCCGCGTGGTGGGCGCCGACGCGGACGGCCTGCGTCTGACCTGCGCGGGTGCCGCCGTCGTCGTCCCGAAGGACCGGGTCGAGCGGAGTGTGCGGCACGGCTGGGCGCTGACCGCGCACCAGGCGGTGGGGGGCCGGTGGCCGGCGGCGGTCGTGGTGCTGCCGGGGGACGCGGCGCAGGGGCTGTCGCGGCCGTGGGTGTACACGGCGTTCGGCCGCCCGGAGCGGCACCTGTCGGTCGTCCACGGCGTGGAGCAGGCCCTGCCGCACGCGGTCGCCGGGGTCCTCCGGAAGCCGAGGACGACCCGGCTGCCGGTGCTGCTGCGCGGCCAGGTGCCGGTGGCGGCGGGGTAGCGCCCGGCGGGGAGCCCGGCGAACAGGACGGCCAAGGGGCGCGGAGGGAGTTCCTCCGCGCCCCTTGTCGGGAACTCCCCGCTAACGCCGGTCCGCGTTCAGCGGTTCGAGGTCGTCCTCCTCGATCTCGTCGGCCTCGCCGTCCAGCTCGAAGTCCTCGTCCTCGGCCTCTTCGTCGAAGACGGCGCTGACGTCGAAGCGGCAGACGACCCGCTGGGGGTCGGCCTGGTCGAAGGGGGACTCCAGCCACTCCCCGGGGTCGGCCGGCTCGTCGGCGGCGACGACCCAGAGCGTGGAGTCGCCCTCCTCCAGGCCGAACTCCTTGTGCCGGGAGGCGATCTCGTCGGCCTCGTACTCGCCGAAGAGGACGCCGAGCGCGCCGTGGACGGTGTTCGCGGTGTCCTCGCCGCCGTCGTACTCCGCCGCCTCGACCCGCTGGGCCTGCGCGAGCAGCCGCTGGGGTTCCGCCACGGCGTAGTCGCGCCGGATCAGCACGCTGAGGGCGTTCGGTTCCTCGGGGCCCGCGTAGGGCGGCAGGGAGTCCTCGGTGCCGGGGATCTCGAAGGGGGTGACCTCGTCGTACCGGTCGTAGAGCAGTTCGTCGTACGTCTCCGCCGCAGCGGCCAGTTCGTTGAACGCCTCGTAGACGGCCGGGTCGTCCTCCCCCGACCGGCGTTCGACCGCGGCCAGGTGGCGATCGAGCGCGGTCTTCACCGCCTCGGCGGCGGCGCGTACCTCGGCAGCGGTGGGCTGCGCAGCATCAGACATAGTGCAGACGCTATCCGTACGAGGCCCCAGCCCGCACAATAGATGCGATGCCGGAATACGAATTTGTCGACGTGTACGTACCGCGCGGGGTATCCCGCAAGGAGGCCGCGCGTCTGCTGACGGACCATGCCGAGTACGGACACTGGGAGTTGCAGCGTCTGAGCCTCATGCGGGACGGCAGCCGCAGGGTGCGGTTGCGGCGGCGGATCATCCGCCAGGTACGGGCCACCTGGTGAGCTGATACGCGGACGAAAGGGACGGACGAGACGACGGAGCGGGCCCCGCCGGGTCGGGGTCCGCTCCGTCGCGCTTTCCGCAGGTGGTGATCCCGGCGGCCGGGAGTACGGCCGGGAGTGTGGGCGGGATCACCTCTGCGGTTTCACGGCAGTTGTCGCGTTCCGAGTCGCTTTGCCGTGGTTTTTACGGCCATTGCCTCAGCTTGGCCGAAGATCGCCGTCACGCGGACGTGCGCTTGCGGCGGTAGAGCACCGCCCCTGCGACCAGCATGCCCGCGCCTGCCGGGAGGGCGACGCCCAGGGGGAGTTCGGAGCCGGTGCTCGCCAGTTCGCCGGAGAGGGCGGGGTGTTGGGCCGAGGCGGTGGAGGGGTGAGTGGTGTGGTTCGGGGGGTTGTGGTGGACGGGGGTGGTGGGGTGTGTGGGGCCGGAGGGGTTCGAGGCGCCAGGGGTACCGGGGATGCCGGGGGTACCGGGATGCCCCGGCGTACCCGGGCCGCCAGGACCGCCGGGGCCACCAGGCCCTCCGGGACCGCCGGGCCCACCCGGCCCGCCAGGGTTCCCCGGGTTCCCCGGATGACCGGGGTTCCCCGGATGCCCCGCCCCCTCGTTCCCGCAGTCGTTCCCGAACGCCGGATTCGCGATCCCGACGACGTCGACGCTGTTCCCGCACACGTTCACCGGCACGTCGACCGGCACCTGGACATGGTTCCCGGACCCCACCCCGGGCGACCCCCCGGCGTGACCGCCCGCGTGCGCGCCCCCGGACGCGCCGTGTCCGCCGTACCCTCCATGACCGCCGGAACCCCCGTTCCGGCACGAGTTGCCCATCGCCGGATTGAGCACCCCCACCACGTCCACGGTGTTCCCGCACACGTTGACCGGCACATGCACCGGTGCCTGGACCGTGTTCCCGGACAGCACGCCCGGAGACCCCTCCGCCGCACCCCCCGCCGCCGAGTCCGCGTGCGCGACCCCGCCCGCTGCGGCGATCACCCCCGTCGCCGCCGCCATGGTCATGAGCCCCTTGCGGGTGACCTGTCGCATCCTGATCCCTGCCTTCGCCCTAACCGATGTCCGCTGGTTCCCGAAACCGTCCGGCCCCGGAGCGCATGGCGCGCGCTCCGGGGCCGGTACGGCGTGTGGACGCCCCCCTCAGCGGGGTGGCGTCACTTGTTGATGCAGGTGTTGCCGAAGGCGGGGTTCAGCAGGCCGATCACGGAGATCGTGTTGCCGCACACGTTCACCGGCACGTGCACGGGGACCTGGACGACGTTGCCGGACAGGACGCCCGGGGAGCCGACAGCGGCACCCTGCGCACCGGCGTCGGCGACGGCGAGGCCCGCACCCGCGAGAACGAGACCGCCCGTGGCAGCCGCAGCGGCGACGACCTTCTTGATCATGTGTATTCCTCCTAGTTGGCAAGCGGCCCAAGGTTCGGGCCGCATGACCAGTAACGAGGAGGGGCCAATGGGGCTACGAGCGTATGGTCGGATTCACCCGTCCGAGGGGCACCCGAACGGGCACGCGAAGCCTCAGGACGCGTCGATGAACCGGTCCAGCACCCGTACCCCGAACTGGAGCCCGTCCACCGGCACCCGCTCGTCCACCCCGTGGAACATCCCCGCGAAGTCCAGCTCCGGCGGCAGCTTCAGCGGCGCGAAGCCGAACCCGCGGATGCCGAGGTCGTCGAAGGACTTCGCGTCGGTGCCGCCGGACAGCATGTAGGGGACGGCCTTGGCGGTGGGGTCCTCGGCGAGCAGCGCGGACTGCATGGCGTCGACGAGAGCGCCGTCGAAGGACGTCTCCAGCGCCTTGTCGGAGTGGACGTCCTCGCGCTTGACGCGGGGGCCGAGGAGCCGGTCGAGGTCGGTGAGGAACTCCTCCTCGTACCCGGGCAGGAAACGGCCGTCGATGTGGGCGGTGGCCTCGCCGGGGATGACGTTGACCTTGTAGCCGGCGCCGAGCTGGGTCGGGTTCGCGGTGTTGCCGAGGGTCGCGCCGATCAGCTTGGCGATGCCGCCGAGGCGGGCGAGGGTGGCCTCCATGTCCTCGGGGTCGAGGGGCGTGCCCAGCGCGTCGCCGAGTTCGTCGAGGAAGGCGCGGGTCGTCTTGGTGACGCGGACGGGCCACTTGTGCCGTCCGACGCGGGCGACGGCCTCGGACAGCTCGGTGATCGCGTTGTCGCGGTGGATCATCGAGCCGTGTCCGGCCGTCCCGGCGACGGTGAGCTTCATCCAGTGCATGCCCTTCTCGGCCGTCTGGATGAGGTAGAGCCGCCGCTCCTCGCTGACGGTGAACGAGAACCCGCCGACCTCGCTGATCCCTTCGGTGACGCCGTCGAAGAGGTCGCGGTGCTTGTCGACGAGGTGCCGCGCGCCGTACGTGCCGCCCGCCTCCTCGTCGGCGAGGAACGCGAGGACGATGTCCCGGGGCGGCTTGCGGCCGGACCTGAGCCGGTCGCGCACCACGGCGAGGGTCATGGCGTCCATGTCCTTCATGTCGACGGCGCCCCGCCCCCACACGCAGCCGTCCGCGACCTCGCCCGAGAACGGGTGGTGCGTCCAGTCGTCCGCGTTGGCGGGAACGACGTCGAGGTGGCCGTGGATGAGGAGCGCGGGCCGCGAGGGGTCCTCGCCCTCGACGCGGGCCACGGTCGAAGCGCGGCCGGGGTGGGACTCGAAGATCTTCGGCTCCAGGCCGACCTCGGCGAGCTTCTCGGCGACCCACTCGGCCGCCTGCCGCTCCCCCGGGCCCGAGTGGTCGCCGTAGTTGCTGGTGTCGAACCGGATCAGCTCGGAACAGAGGTCGACGACCTCGTCCTCGCCCCTGACGTACCCGCCTGCGCCCGTCTCGCTCACGCCTGTGCCTCCCGCTGCCGTTTTCTCTCTCCCCCATCCTCTCTCCCCGGCCTCCCGCGCCCAAGGCCGCTCCCGCCCCGTCACACACCGTTCACGCCGATCCACCCGTGATCGAGCACCCCGGAAACCCTGGTAATGTTTACGACGTCGCCGCAGGGGAAACCCACGCGGAACACACCCTGTCCGGGTGGCGGAATGGCAGACGCGCTAGCTTGAGGTGCTAGTGCCCTTTATCGGGCGTGGGGGTTCAAGTCCCCCCTCGGACACTGTGAGCGAAGGCTCCGACCACCCGGTCGGAGCCTTCGCTCGTTTTGTGGTGGATCTCTCTTCGGCAGCAAGATCATGCAGGTCAGAGCGCTGCTCAGGGCGTTGATCGGTTGCTCGAACAGCTCTCCCCGGTGGCAGACGAAGTGGTTGATCCATAGCCTCGTACTAAAATTTCCGGGTTGTTACGGGCTGGAGCCGGACAACCCCAGGCATACCTGCGGGCCCGCCAGCGCCCCGGAGATTTCCGGGCACGAGACGCGAGGGACCTGATGGCGGCCATACACGAGGTCAGCACGGCCTTGCTGGACGAGGAAGAGACGGCGTTCGCGCGGTTCTCGGGGGGCTCTGCCGCCCCGGCGCGCACGCTGGTCGACATCTTCGACAGCACCGTGCGCTTCTACGGCGACGAGCCCGCGCTCGACGACGGCACCACCCAGCTCACCTACCGTGAGCTGGCCGCCGAGGTCGAGCGGACGCGGCGGCGCCTCGCCGAGGCGGGCGTGGGGCTCGGCGACCGGGTCGGGGTGCGGGTGCCGTCGGGCACGAACGACCTGTACGTGGCGATCCTGGCCGTCCTCGCGGCGGGTGCCGCGTATGTGCCGGTGGACGCGGAGGACCCGGACGAGCGGGCCGACCTGGTCTTCGGCGAGGCCGAGGTGCGGGCCGTGATCACCGCCGGGAACGCGATCACCGTCCAGCAGGGCGAGGGCGGACCGGCCGGGCGGCCGGGGATCGAGCACGACGCGTGGATCATCTTCACCTCCGGGTCGACCGGCAAGCCCAAGGGCGTCGCCGTGACGCACCGCAGCGCGGCGGCCTTCGTGGACGCCGAGGCGCGGCTGTTCCTCACCGAGGAGCCGATCGGGCCCGGTGACCGGGTCATGGCGGGCCTATCGGTGGCGTTCGACGCGTCCTGCGAGGAGATGTGGCTGGCCTGGCGGTACGGCGCCTGTCTGGTGCCGGTGCCGCGCTCGCAGGTCAGGAGCGGCGCCGACCTCGGGCCCTGGCTCGTCGAGCAGGAGATCACCGTCGTCTCGACGGTCCCGACGCTGGCCGCGCTGTGGGAGCCCGAGACCCTCAACGACGTCCGCCTCCTCATCTTCGGCGGCGAGGCGTGCCCGCCCGAGCTGGCGCAGCGGCTGGTGACCGAGGGGCGGGAGGTGTGGAACACATACGGTCCGACCGAGGCGACGGTCGTGGCGTGCGCCGCGCTGATGACCGGCGAGGAGCCGATCCGGATCGGGCTGCCGCTGGACGGCTGGGAGCTGGCGGTCGTGGACGACGCCGGTGAGCCCGTTCTCATGGGCGGCACCGGGCAGTTGGTGATCGGCGGGGTCGGTCTCGCGCGGTACCTCGACGCGGAGAAGGACGCCGAGAAGTACGCGCCCCTCGAATCCCTGGGCTGGGAACGGGCGTACCGCAGCGGTGACCTCGTCAAGGCCGATCCCGAGGGGCTGTTGTTCCTCGGGCGGGCGGACGAGCAGATCAAGCTGGGCGGGCGCCGCATCGAACTCGGCGAGGTGGACGCCGCGTTGCAGGCGCTGCCCGGAGTGGCCGGGGGCGCTGCCGCCGTACGGACCGCGCGCAGCGGGAACCAGCTCCTCGTCGGCTATGTGGTGACGCAGGAGGGCTGGGACCAGGCCGCCGCCGTGGAGCGGCTGCGGACCGAACTGCCCGCCGCGCTGGTGCCGTTGCTGGCGCCGGTCGACGAACTCCCCACCCGTACCTCGGGGAAGGTGGACCGTAACGCGCTGCCGTGGCCGCTGCCGGATCTGCAAACCTCTTCGGTGAAGGAGGAGTTGTACGGCACGGAGGCGTGGCTGGCCGAGCAGTGGACGGCGGTGCTGGGTGCGCCCGTCACGAGCGCCTCGGACGACTTCTTCGCCATAGGCGGTGGCAGCCTGTCCGCCGCGCAGCTCACGACGAAGCTGCGTGAGCGGTACCCGACCGCGGCCGTCCTGGACATCTATCAGCAGCCGGTGCTGCGCAAACTCGCCCGCCACCTGGAGGAGTCGGCGCAGGACGACAGCGCCGAGCGGGTCGTCGCGCCGGTGCCGGTGCGCGCGCAGGTGATCCAACTCCTGGTGCTGCTGCCGCTGTTCACCCTGACGGGGCTGCGCTGGGCGACGGTCCTGGCGACGGCCGGGAATCTGCTGCCGGGGTACACCTGGCTGCCGACCGCGTCGTGGTGGCTGATCGGTCTCGTCGCGCTGGTGCTGTTCACCCCGGCCGGACGGCTGGGGATCGCGGCGGGTGGAGCGCGGCTGCTGCTGCGGAACGTGAAGCCCGGCCGGTACCGGCGTGGCGGGAGTGTGCATCTGCGGCTGTGGACGGCCGAGCGGCTGGCCGAGTTCAGCGGGGCGACCTCGCTGACGGGGGCGTGGCTGGAGCGGTACGCGCGGGCGCTGGGCGCGAAGATCGGTCCCGAGGTGGACCTGCACTCGCTGCCGCCGGTGACCGGCATGCTGAAGCTGGGGCGCGGGGCGGCCGTCGAGTCCGAGGTCGACCTGTCCGGCTGGTGGCTGGACGGGGACCGGCTGGAGATCGGCGCGATCAAGGTCGGCGCGCACGCCGTCGTCGGCACGCGCAGCATCCTCTTCCCCGGTGCGCGGGTCGGGAAGCGGGCCGAGGTGGTTCCCGGGTCGGCCGTCGCAGGCCAGGTGCCGACCGGGCAGCGGTGGGCGGGTGCGCCGGCGGTGAAGCTGGGCAAGGCGAAGCGGAGCTGGCCGAAGGAGCGGCCGGCGCGCGGTACGTACTGGCGGTTCATGTACGGCATCACCGGTGGCGCCCTCGGTCTGATGCCGGTGGCCGCCGCTGCCGTCGCGCTGCTGGTGGCGTCGGTGTTCGTGCGGCCCGGCGGGGCGGTGTGGCCGGGTGTCCTGTACGCGCTCGTCCCGGCGACCCTGGCGTACGGGCTCGTCTACGCGTTCCTGACCCTGGCCGGCGTCCGGCTGCTGAGCATCAGGCTCGGGGAGGGGACGTATCCGACGCACAGCCGGGTCGGGTGGCAGGCGTGGACCGTGACGCAGCTGATGGACCAGGCGCGCGAGACGCTGTTCCCGCTGTACGCGGGGCTGGTCACGCCGGTGTGGCTGCGGTCTCTGGGGATGCGGATCGGGCGTGGCGCCGAGGTGTCGACGGTGCTGGCGCTGCCGAGTCTGACGACGGTCGGTGAGGGCGCGTTCCTCGCGGACGACACCCTGACGGCGCCGTACGAGCTCGGTGGCGGCTGGGTGCGCATCGGGCGGGCCGAGATCGGGCGGCGGGCGTTCCTGGGGAACTCCGGGATGACGGCGCCGGGCCGGTCCGTGCCCGAGGGCGGGCTCGTCGGGGTGCTGTCGGCGACGCCGAAGAAGGCGAAGAAGGGCAGCTCGTACCTGGGTCTGCCGCCGGTGAAGCTGCCGCGCAGCGCCTCGGACGGCGACCAGAGCCGCACGTACGAGCCGCCGGCTCACCTGCTGTGGGCGCGTGGTCTGGTCGAGCTGTGCCGGATCCTGCCGGTGTTCTGCTCGGCCGGGATCGCGGTTCTGGTCGTGGCCGCGCTGTGCCTGCTGGGGCCGTGGGCGTTCCTCGCGGGCGGTGTCGTGCTGCTGGGCGCCGGGGTGCTGGGGTCGCTGCTGGCCGTCGCCGCGAAGTGGGCGCTGGTGGGGCGGCACCGGGCCGGGGAGCACCCGCTGTGGAGCTCCTTCGTGTGGCGCAACGAGCTGGCGGACACGTTCGTCGAGGTCGTCGCGGTGCCGTGGCTGGCCGATGCCGTGCCGGGGACGGTCGTCATGACCGCGTTCCAGCGGGGGCTGGGCGCGCGGATCGGGAAGGGGGTCTGGCTGGAGTCGCACTGGCTGCCGGAGGCCGATCTCGTGACGCTCGCGGAGGGTTCGACGGTCAACCGGGGCTGTGTCCTTCAGACTCACCTCTTCCACGACCGGATCTTGCGGACGGATACTGTGGTACTCCGTGAGGGCGCCACACTGGGCCCTGGCGGAATCGTGCTGCCCGGCAGCACGATCGGGGCCCGTACGACACTGGGTCCCGCGTCGCTCGTCATGGCCGCGGAGTCCGTCCCCGACGACACCCGCTGGCTGGGCAACCCGATCGAGGCGTGGCGCCCGTGAGCGCAGGCCACTCGGTGTCCATGGGCGACGGTTCGAGTGGCACGGCGCAGGGAGCGGACGCGGTAGTGGCAGTTCAGCAGACAGTGGGGCCGGACCCGTACTTCCCGGACAACGGCGACCCTCGCTACCGCGTGCATCGCTACGAGATAGCGCTGGACTACCGTCCCGGGCCGAACCGGCTGGCCGGGACGGCGCGGATCAACGCCATCGCCGGGCGGGGGACGCTCGCCGAATTCCACCTGAACCTGGCCGACTTCCGGGTCGGCCGGGTCCGGGTCGACGGGCGTCAGGCCCAATACACCCACCGGGGTGGGCGGTTGCGGGTCCGGCCGCCCAAGTCCGTGCGGGGCGGGGCCGCGTTCACCGTCGAGGTCCACTGGTCCGGGAACCCCAAGCCGGTCAACAGCCCGTGGGGCGGGATCGGTTGGGAGGAGCTGGGGGACGGCGCGCTCGTCGCCAGCCAGCCGATCGGGGCGCCGTCCTGGTTCCCCTGCAACGACCGGCCCGCCGACAAGGCGGCGTACCACCTGTCGGTGACCGTGCCGTCCGCGTACTCGGTGGTCACCGGCGGGCGGCTGCTCACCCGCACGACCCGGGCGTCCACCACCACATGGGTCTACGACCAGTCGGCCCCCACCTCCACGTACCTCGTCGGCCTTGCCATCGGTAAGTACCAGACCGTCCTGCTCGGTGATCTCGGCGTCGGCGGTGTGCCCCAACACGCGCACATTCCGGCCGAGTTGCTCCCTCACTTCTCGCGGGACTTCGCGCGGCAGCCGGCGATGATGGAGCTGTTCCAGGAGGTGTTCGGGCCCTACCCCTTCGACGAGTACGCGGTCGTCGTCACCGAGGAAGAGCTCGATGTGCCCGTCGAGGCGCAGGGGTTGTCCCTGTTCGGCGTCAACCACGTGGACGGCAACCGGGGTTCGGAGCGCCTCGTCGCCCATGAGCTGGCCCACCAGTGGTTCGGCAACAGCGTCTCCGTCGCCGACTGGCGGCACATCTGGCTCAACGAGGGGCTCGCCAAGTACGCGGAGTGGCTGTGGTCCGAGCGGTCCGGGGGGCGTAGCGCGCACGAACACGCCGCCGCCGCGCATCGGTTGCTGGCGGCCATGCCGCAGGATCTTCGGCTCGCCGATCCCGGGCGGAAGAACATGTTCGACGATCGGCTGTACGAACGGGGTGGGGTGGCCATCCATGCCATCCGGTGCGCCCTGGGGGACTCCGCGTTCTTTCCCATGCTTCGGGGGTGGGCCGGGTTGCATCGGGGGGGTGCGGTGACCACGTCCACGTTCGTGGCACACGTGGGGCGGTTCGCCGGGGGGGCTGTGGACGAGTTGTTCGACGCGTGGGTCTATGGGGCCGCACTGCCGGAGTTCCCCGCCATGCCGCCTGTTCCTCCGCTGCCTTCGTAGTTCGGCGGGGTTCACCGCTCCGGATCGCCGAGCTGCGCGTTCGGCGTTCCGATTCGGGGTTGTTCGGGGTTCGGGGGGTGAGCTTCCCATGGCCCGGAAGGTAGGAGCACCTACTGGTCCGGCTCAGCTCGGGAGGACGACATGCGGAAGCTCATCAGTCTTCGGGGTGCGGTGATTCTGGGGATCGCGGGAGTTGTGGGGGTGGGGGTCGGGGAGTCGGTGGGGGCGCCCGGGGGATGGGTGGCGGGGGTGGTGGGGGTTTGGGTGGCTGAGCGGTTGGATCGGGTCATCGGGGAGTAGGGGGCGGGCGGTGCCTGGTTTTCATGGGAAACCGAGTTCGACCGCTCCGACGCCTCCTTCCCGACACATGCGCAGGAGCGGGCCCTTTCCAGTCCCGCGAACAGTCGCCGTACGACCCCGTCGAATCGGGCGCGGAAGACTGCGAGTTCGGGTGCTGCCTCCGGTCCTCCCAAGGTGTCGTCCGAGGCGAGGGTAGGAGCACGCGGCACAGCCTCTGTCCGGTTCCGGCAGAATGGGGGCATGGCACGCCCCACCTCATGCCCCTGCGGACTCCCCCAGCCCTACGAAGCCTGCTGCGGGCGCTATCACGAGGGCCCCGTCACCGCTCCGACCGCCGAGGCGCTCATGCGGTCGCGGTACAGCGCGTTCGTGGAGGGGGACGTCGCGTATCTGATGCGGACCTGGCATCCGGGGACGCGGCCGGGGACGTTGGAGTTGGATCCGGGGATGCGGTGGACCGGGCTGGAGATTCTCGCGGTGAAGGACGGAACCGCGTTTCACCAGGCCGGAGTTGTGGAGTTCCGGGCGTCCTACCGGGGTGGGTCGCTGCATGAGGTGAGTCGGTTCGAGCGGGTTGGCGGGGCCTGGGTGTATGTGGACGGGGAGTTCCCGGCGTAGGCGTGGTTCAGGGTGCCAGGATGTCCAGTTCCTGGAGCGCGCCCTCGGTGATTTCGCGGGTGAGGCGTTCGGCGCGTTCGGCGTTGCCTTCGCGGACGGCTTCGGCGACCTGGACGTGGAGGGTGACGGCGGCGGGGTCGGGGTCGGCGAACATGACGTGGTGGGCGGTGCGGCCGGTGAGGACTTCGGCGACGACGTCGCCGAGGCGGGCGAACATCTCGTTGCCGGAGGCGGTGAGGATGACGCGGTGGAAGGCGACGTCGTGGACGAGGTAGCCGTCCAGTCGGTGGCCCCGGGAGTGCGCGACCATGCCCAGGACGCACTCCGTCAGTTCGGCGCACTGCTCCGGTGTCGCGTTCCGTGCCGCGAGGCCCGCCGCGACGGGCTCGATCGCCGAGCGCAGGACCGTCAGTGAGCGCAGTTGGCGGGGGCGGTCGGTGCCGGCGAGGCGCCAGCGGATGACCTGCGGGTCGTAGACGTTCCACTCGGCGGTGGGGCGGACGATCACGCCGACCCGGCGGCGGGACTCCACGAGGTGCATGGATTCGAGGACTCGGACGGCCTCGCGCATGACGGAGCGGGAGACGTCGAAACGCTGGGAGAGCTCGTCGGTGCGCAGGACACTGCCCGGGGGGAACTCGCCTGCGGTGATCGCGGGGCCGAGGGTGTCGAGTACACGGCCGTGCAGACCTCGGCCCGGAATGGTCATGCACTCAGCGTACGTCCCCGATCACGGACCCAAAAAGTCAGATTTATTGATGCCGAGGGGTTGAATTCGTCGTACCTAATAGGTTTCAGTGATGGCTACATCACTTGTCGGCAGTACGTCGATGAAGACAGCGAGGTAGTGATGAGCACCCCCCAGGTCGTCGTGGTCATGGGCGTCTCCGGCACCGGGAAGACCACGGTCGGTCTCCTGCTCGCGGCCCGGCTCGGTGTCCCGTACGCCGAGGGCGACGACTTCCATCCGCCGGCGAACATCGCGAAGATGTCGGCCGGCATCCCGCTGGACGACGCCGACCGCGCGCCCTGGCTGGACTCGATCGGCGCGTGGGCGCACGACCGGGCCGGGCTCGGCGGGGTCGTCAGCTGCTCGGCGCTGAAGCGGTCGTACCGGGACCGCCTGCGGGCAGCCGCCCCCGGCCTCCTCTTCGTGCACCTCGGCGGCTCCCGCGAGCTGGTCGAGGAGCGGATGCGCCGTCGGGAGGGTCACTTCATGCCGACGGCGCTGCTGGACTCCCAGTTCGCCACGCTGGAGCCGCTCGGCGTGGACGAGGCGGGGGTCGCCGTGGATGTCGCGGGTGCGCCGGAGGAGATCGCCGGGCGGGCGGCCGGCGCGCTCAGGACTCTCGCGGGAACGCCGCGCTAGCCACAGGCCGTTCGGGGACGCCACCAGGCCCGCCCTCCCCTCTCTTCCTCAACCCCCCATACCCGTAAGGGACTCCCGTGACCAGACTCAGCGTCGAGATGCTGGCAGCGGACGCGCCGGAGCCGATCACCTCGGCCGGGCACGCTCAGCTCGGTGTCGCCGTGCTGGCGGGCATCGCCGTCATCGTCCTGCTCATCACGAAGTTCAAGCTCCACGCGTTCCTGTCGCTGACCATCGGCACGCTCGCGCTGGGCGCGTTCGCCGGGGCGCCGCTGGACAAGGCGATCGCCAGTTTCAGTGGCGGTCTCGGTTCGACGACGGCCGGTGTCGGTGTGCTGATCGCGCTGGGCGCGGTCCTCGGCAAGCTGCTGGCGGACTCCGGCGGCGCGGACCAGATCGTCGACACGATCCTCGCGAGGGCGAACGGCCGGACGATGCCGTGGGCGATGGTGCTCATCGCCTCGGTGATCGGGCTGCCGCTCTTCTTCGAGGTCGGTGTCGTCCTGCTGATCCCGGTCGTGCTGATGGTCGCGAAGCGCGGCAACTACTCGCTGATGCGGATCGGGCTTCCGGCGCTGGCCGGGCTGTCCGTGATGCACGGCCTGGTGCCGCCGCACCCGGGGCCGCTGGTCGCGGTCGCCGCGGTCGGCGCGAACCTGGGGGTCACGCTCGCGCTCGGTGTGCTGGTGGCGATCCCGACGGTGATCGTCGCCGGGCCGTTGTTCTCGCGGTACGCGGCCCGTTGGGTGGACGTCCAGGCGCCCGAGAGGATGGTGCCGCAGCGGCCGTCGGAGGATCTGGAGAAGCGTCCGGGCTTCGGTGCGACGCTGTTCACGATCATGCTGCCGGTCGCCCTGATGCTCTCGAAGGCACTGGTCGACATCGTGATCGACGACAAGGGGAACACCGTCCAGCGGGTCTTCGACGTCGTCGGCTCCCCGCTGATCGCCCTGCTGGCGGCCGTCCTCGTCGGGATCTTCACGCTCGGGCGGCCCGCCGGGTTCTCCAGGCAGCGGCTGAACGAGCTGGTGGAGAAGAGCCTCGCGCCGATGGCCGGGATTCTGCTGATCGTCGGTGCGGGCGGTGGGTTCAAGCAGACGCTGATCGACTGCGGGGTCGGCCGGATGATCCTGGAGATCTCGAAGGACTGGTCGATCTCGGCGATCCTGCTGGCCTGGCTGATCGCGGTCGCGATCCGGCTGGCGACGGGTTCGGCGACCGTCGCCACGGTCTCGGCGTCCGGTCTGGTGGCCCCGCTCGCCGCCGACATGTCCACGACGCACGCGGCCCTGCTGGTCCTCGCGATCGGCGCCGGCTCCCTCTTCTTCAGCCACGTCAACGACGCCGGCTTCTGGCTGGTCAAGGAGTACTTCGGGCTGAGCGTCGGCCAGAACCTCAAGACCTGGTCGGTCATGGAGACGATCGTCTCCGTGGTCGCGGGCGGTGTGGTCCTCCTTCTGTCTCTGGTCCTTTAGGAGGACGACGGTGAGTCACGGGGTATCGGTCCGGCGCTCGCCCGGGGTCTCGCGGAAGCGGGAAGGGGTACATCGCCGCGTTCGACGTGACTGACGGGCCGTCAGTCACCGCTGGGATCAAGGGCGTCGGGGAGCGGGGCGCGGCGCGGGCCGCAGGGCGGTTGAGAGTGATTCCCGAGGGGCTCGGCCTACGCCGTGCCGCTCTCCGTCGTGCCGCACGCTGTGCGGCGGGCCGGGGAGGTGCTGGGGTGTCATGTGCCCGGCCGTCGTCGTCGAGAAGGCCGCTGGGGCGGGGCGGATGCGACGGCTCGGGCCGACGATCCGTCAGATGCCGGGTGGCCGGGGGAGGTTGACGTCGCCGTCGAGGTGAGGGGGCGGCGGGGCGGCGGTGGGTTTGTCGGCGTTCGGCCGAGGGTGGGTGTGCGCCGTGGTCCTCTCCTGGATCGCCGTCGCCCTCGCCGTCCCCGCCCGTGTCAGTCTCGGTCCTCAGGGCGCCAGAGAGGGTGTTCGCGGTGGGCCCACTCGCGGCTCACCGAGCCGGTGCGCATGCCGTGGCGGGCCTCGGGGTCGGCGAGGGCCATGCCGATGTGGCCGGCGAGGACGACGCCGATGGTGAGCGCGAGCCAGTCGTGGACGAAGGTCGCGCTGGTGCGCCACATGATCGGCGCGAGGTGGGTGAACCACATCAGCAGGCCGGTGCCGAGCATGACCAGGGTGGCGCCCGCGATCCAGGCGGCGTAGATCTTCTGGCCCGCGTTGAACTTCGCGGCGGGGCGGGACGAGTGGCGCCGGTCGCGGCGCAGGACGGCGCGCAGCCAGCGGCGGTCGTGGGGGCCGAAGCGGTTGAGGTGGCCCAGCTCTCCGCGGAACGCGCGGGAGACGAGGCCGGCGAGGACCGGTACGGGCAGCGCGAGGCCCGCGAACTCGTGGATGCGGACGACGAGTTCGCGGCGGCCGACGAGTTCGGCGAACTCCGGGAGGTAGAGGCAGGCGGCGGTGGCGACGCAGATGCCCATGAGGAGGGCGGTGGTGCGGTGGACCCAGCGGACGGCACGGGTGAAGCGGGGGACGGTGGTCGTCGCCGGGGTGGTGTCCGCGCCGGAGTCCGCTCCCGTGTCGATGTCAGGCGGTGGGTTCATCGTCCCGTCCGTTCGACTTGCCGACCCAGCCGTCGACGTCGTAGCCGCGTTCCTCCCAGTAGCCGGGCTCCACGTCCTCGGTGACCGTGATACCTGAGAGCCACTTGGCGGACTTGTAGAAGTACATCGGGGCGACGTAGAGGCGGACCGGGCCGCCGTGCTCGTGGCCGAGGGGCTTGTCCTGCATGCGCAGCGCGACCAGGACGTCGGCGCGGCGGGCCTGGGCGAGGGTGAGGCTCTCGGTGTAGGCGCCGTCGAAGCAGGTGAAGCGGATCGCGCCCCCCTTGGCCTTGACGCCCGCCGCGTCGAGGAGGTGGGAGAGGCGTACCCCCTCGAAGGGGGTGGCGGGGACGCGCCAGCCGGTGACGCACTGGACGTCCTTGACCATGCGGGTCTGGGGCATGGCTCTCAGGTCGGGGAGGGTGTAGGTCGCGGGGCGGTCCACCAGGCCGTCGATCGTGAGGCGGTAGTTCGTGTCGTTCTTGTGGGGGACGGAGGAGGTCACCGAGTAGTAGCGGAAACCGCCGCCGTTCGGGAGGAGGCTGGTGAGCCCTGTCGGGTCCTTGCCGGCGATCGCGCCGAGCACCGATTCCATGCCGCGCTGGAGGACGGGTGCGGCGGCCACTCCCAGGGCGCCGAGGCCGAGGGTGCCGAGGAAGACGCGGCGGCCGATGGGGGTGCCGTCGGGGGTGGGGGTTTCCTCGGGTGGTTCGGGTTTCACGTTTCCATTCGAGCACCAAGGGGTGGGTGGGGGCCAGTCCTGGGGGTGGGTCTCACCGGGTTCTCATGGGGTATTACGGGTATCCCTCGCCGGCCGTCCTGCCCAGCGCCCTGTCCCGTGCCCTGGTGAACGCCCCGTAGGGGTCGCGGTCGGGGTAAGACCAGGGGCGGGTGGTGGCGTGGTCGGCGATGCGCTGGAAGAGGGCGGACGCCTCGACGGGGCGGCCGGCGCAGACCTTGGCGTGGGCGAGGTAGTTCAGGTCGAGCAGGCGGCGGGGGTGGCCTTCGTGCTCCCACTCGACCCACCAGTCGTACGCGGCCTTCATCACCTCGCGGGCACGGCCGTCGGCCCAGTGCCCGGAGGCGGCCGGTTCGGCGGGCAGGTGCCCCCGGGCGGCCAGCACGCGGTAGCGCTCGGCGTGCGCGACGACCGGGAGGATCGCGAGCGGCGAGTCGGCGGGTGCCTGTTCGGCGGCCCAGGCGGCGAAGTCGTACACCTCGTGCAGCGGGTCGGGTCCGCTGTCCGCACGGCGTTCGGCGAGCCGGGCGACCATCAGGTGGTGGGCCTGGTGGTGGTCGGGGTGGCGGGCGCGGACCTCCTCGAAGAGCCGGACCGCCGCGCCGGCGTCGTCCCCGTCCAGCCGGAGCAGGCCGAGCCAGGGGGTGGGGTCGGCCGGGTTCAGGCGGGCGG
>NZ_JBTYMC010000135.1:0-17639 GCF_054880855.1 Streptomyces sp. S6
CGAGGGCGCGGCCGAGGAGGACGGCCCGGGCGAGGCAGCCGCGCTGCCCGAGGCGGACGGCCTCGGGGTCGCACCGGGGGCCCTGGTCGTCGTACCGGACGCGGTGGCCGACGAGGTGCCGCCCGGAGCGGCGACGTCACCCGGCGTGCGTCCCTCGGAGGTACTAGGGGTACGGGTCGCCTCGACCTGACTAGCGGGCTTGCTGTCGTCGCCGGGGCCGGGCAGCGGAAGCCACGGAGCGCCCACGTTGCCGGAGAGGAGGGTGCCGACGATGACGGCCGCGTAGGCGCCGCACGCCACGCCGACGGCGAGTCCGAGGCGCCGGAAGTTACGGCTGCGGCGGCCCGACTCGTCGACGAACACGGGCCGTTCGGACGCCTCGCCGTCGGCCGTACCGCCCTGGAGCGGATCGAGCTGGACGGTCACCTCGGCAGAGTCGAGCCCCTCACCACCCGCCCCCTCAACGCCGGACAACCTCTTCCCACCGGACGCCCCCTCCACGCCGGACACCCCGTCCGCCGCCGCGTCACTCCCGTCCCGTACACCCCGTACCCCCGGAGAGCCACCCCCACGGCTCGGCCCCCCGTCCGCTCCGGCGCCACTCTTCGCCCGACGGCCCCGGGAAGCCACCGGCCAACCGCCACCGCTCCCACCACCACTCCCGGCACCGCCCCCAGCACCCGCCCCGGACACAGCCCCCGCCCCCCACCCCGACCCGGCTCCGGACCCGTACGACCCCGAACCCCTCTCAGGGTTCGCCCCCCACGGATCCCGCCCCACCGCCGCACTCCCCCGAGCGGACTCCGCCGACGCGACCGACACCGGCGAAACCGGCACCGCCCCAACCGACCCGGCAGACCCGGCCGCCCCGGCAGACAGAGACATGTGCGCCGCCGGCACCGGCACAGCCGAATCCGGCACCCGCGTAGAGGGGTCCGGCGCCCGCCGCCCCCTGTCGAGGACGTCGTCCGGGAACCCCTCCCATCCGGTCAGGCCCGGCAAGGCCCGCTCACCCGGTTCCCCGGATATCTCCCGCCGCTCACCGATGGCCGAAACCGTCTCGGGGAACTTCTGGATCCCGCCCCCGACCGCCGGGACCCCTTGCGTCGGCGACGCAGGCTCGGGCCACTCTGGTTGGGCGTCATCTCGCCATTTCTTCACGTGCGCACTTCCCCCCACGGGAGCACTCCGGGAACACCCGGGTCCATCCCGGGACATAGTTCTGGGCGCGTGTTCGACTACCGAGCACACGTCGCACAACCAGGCCCCCACCCGGTTTCACGCGCCCCGGATGTCTCTCCGTGCTCGGGGCGCCGAATCTAGCGCAGCGGATGCGCGCCGCGTGTGCGATGTGTCATTTGTATGCGGATGCCATGCCCATGTCGATGGCTGGAATCCATCCATCAGCAGGAATCTCCAACCACGATTCCTCGACCGCGAGTTCGAGCGCAGATTGCCGCAGTACCGCCAAGGCCGGATGGACCAGCCCCTTTCGCCACACGAGTGACACGGGGGACAAAGGGACGGGTTCGACGAGCGGCCGTCGAACCGTTCCCGGCATGGCCGGAAATCCCTCCACGGCGAGCACCGGCCAATTGGACCGGGCCATGACACGCCGGAACTCCTCCTCCCCCACGGCCATCGGCGCCGGCGGCGCGACCCGCACGCCACGCCCTTCGAACAACTGCCGTGCCAGATCGGTCCATTCGGGGGTGCGCGGATTCCCGGCCCCCGCATACACCTCCTCTCCCGCGAGTTCCCTCACCGGCACCGCGTCCCACGAGGCCAGCCGGTGGTCCTCGGCGAGGACGACGGCCATGGGCTCGTACCGGACGAGCTGATGCTCCAGCCGCGCCCGGAGCGACGGGTCGAGCCCGGCGTACCGCCCGAACGACGCGTCCAGCCGCCCGGCGATCATCTCGGCCGCCGCCCAGGTCAGGCCGCTCTCGTAGCGGGCCATCAACTCGTGCTCCGGAGCGAGCCGCCGCGCCCTCTCCAGGACGAGCGAACCCGTCGCGAGGCGCGGCGAGTTGAGGTCCACCAGCAGCGGCCGGGCCACCCCGAAGGCGGCACGCAGTTCGTCCTGCGCGTCCAACACCCGGCGCGCGTAGGGGATCAGGCGTTCGCCGTCGGACGTGAGGGCCACCTGCCGCGTCGTCCTGGCGAACAGCTCGACCCCCAACTCCCGCTCCAGCCGCCGCACATCACGGCTCAACGCCTGCTGGGCCACGAACAGCCGCGCGGCGGCCCGGGTGAAGTGCAGTTCCTCGGCGACGGCGAGGAAGACCCGCAGCAGTCGGGGGTCCAGATCCTGAGGCATCCGGCGAACCTAACAAGGACTGACAACCCAGGTGCGTGAATTACGGCCGAGCAGGTGTTGGACCCGACGATCACCGCCGTACGACCGTGGACGACATGCCCGACGCCCACCAGAAGCCCCCGCGCGTCCACAGAAACGCACCGGAAACCCTTTACACAACAACGGCCGACGCCCTGATCGCCGTCGACTTCACGCCCCGAACACCCCGGACACGCCGAACACCTCGAACACCCCAACCCCCCAGAACCCCCCGCACCCACACCCGCACCCCCACCCCCTACCACCGCCTCCTCTCCCACCCCGGCGCCCGAGCCTTCACCACCGGAAACCTCATCGCCCGCCTCCCCTCAGGCATGTTCAGCATCAGCGCGGTGATGATGATCGCCGAGCAGCGCGGCTCGTACGCGCTGGCCGGAGCGGTCACCGCGACCGGCCTCGCCGCGACGGCGATCGTCGCCCCCTGGACCGCCCGCCTCACAGACCGCCTCGGCCAGGCCCGAGTCGCCGTCCCCGCAGCCTTGTTCGCGGCGCTCGGCAGCATCGCCCTTGTCCTGTGCGTCCGTTACGACGCCCCCGCGTGGACCCTGTTTGCCGCGTACGCCGCGACGGCGACCACCCCCAACACGGGCGGCATGTCCCGCGCCCGCTGGGCCCACCTCCTGGCCGGCGACGCGGAAGCCCTGCACACGGCGAACTCCTTCGAGCAGGCGATGGACGAACTCTGCTTCCTGCTGGGCCCGTTGCTCGCGGCGCTGCTCTGCGCGAACGTCTTCCCGGAGGCCGGCACGCTCACCGGGACCGTCCTGCTCGTCACGGGCATCCTCCTGTTCGCCGCCCAGCGTTCGACCGAACCGCCCCCGCACGGCCGCACCACCACCGGCTCCCCGCTCACCGCCCCGGGCATGCCGCCCCTGCTCCTCGTCTGCCTCTGCCTCGGCACCGTGTTCGGGGCGATCGAGGTGACGACGGTCGCCTTCGCCGACGAGGCGGGCCACCGAGCCGCCGCCGGGCTGGTGTTGGGCCTCCAGGCGGGCGGATCGGCCGTCGCGGGGCTGGTGTTCGGAGCACTGGCGAGGCAGGTCGAACCGGCGTCCGCCAAGAAGCCGAAGCCGGGACACAAGGCCGACCCGACCCCGGACACCGGCCCGCATTCGGACACCGGCCCCCACCGGCTCCCCGAACCCGACACCACCCCCGACCCCGCCGCCCGCCGCCACCCCTGGTGCATCGCCGCCATGACCGCCCTCCTCCCCCTCCCCCTCCTCACCGCCGCCCTCACCGCCTCCCTGCCGCTCCTCGCCGTCGCCCTCCTCGTCGCCGGCGCCGCGACCGCCCCCACGATGATCACCGGCATGACCCTGATCCAGCAGCGCACCCCCGAGGGCCGCCTCAACGAAGGCATGACCCTCGCGGTGACCGGCCTCCTCGGCGGAATCGCCGCCGGCAGCGCGGCGGGCGGCTGGACGGCGGAGCACGTGTCGCCGACGGCGGGCTACGCCGTCCCGGTAGTGGCGGCGGCCACAGCCCTGCTCGTCTCGCTGTCGCAGAGGCCCCGGCACAACTGATCCCCTCGGCACCCCCGCTCGCGTCTCACTATCGAATCGCTTCCGTCATTCTCTGCCACCCCCATTGACGCACATCACCCCACCCAATAACTTCCTCAGTCGAAGCGCTTCGACGTCACGCACCACACCGACTTGAGGAACCGCGCGTGGCGCCGGCCCGACCCGAAGACCCGTCCGACTCTCCTGGAGACCTTGGATGTTGACGGCACAACGGCGGACACTGACGACAGCGGTGGCACTCAGCGCGGCACTCCTCCTCGCGTCCTGCGGCGGCACGGGCAGCGGGGAGTCCGACGGGAAGACCCTGCGCCTGTGGCACTACGAAGCCCCCAACAGCGCGATGGGCACGGCCTGGACGGAGGCGATCAAGGAGTTCGAGGCCAAACACCCGGGCGTGAAGGTGAAGTTCGAGGAGAAGAGCTTCGAGCAGATCCAGAAGACGGCCCCGATGGTCCTCAACTCCTCCGACGCACCGGACCTGATGGAGTACAACAAGGGCAACGCGACGGCCGGCCTCCTCTCCAAGCAGGGCCTGCTGACCGACCTCACGGACGAGGTGACGAAACGCGGCTGGGACAAGCTCCTGAGCCCGGGTGTCCGCACGACGAGCCAGTACAGCCCCAACGGCGTGATGGGTTCAGGCAGTTGGTACGGCGTCCCGAACTACGCCGAATACACGATGCTCTACCTCAACAAGGACCTCTTCAAGAAGTACGACGTCCCGGTGCCGACAACGTTCTCCCAATTCACGTCGGCCCTCCAGAAGTTCAAGGACGCCGGTGTCACCCCGCTGGCCAACTCCGGCGCGGAGTACCTGGCCCACCAGTACCTCTACCAGCTCGCCCTCTCCAAGGCCGACCGCTCCTGGGTCGACGCCTACGAGCTGTACAAGGGCAAGCCCGACTTCCACGACGCGGCCTGGACGTACGGCGCCGAGACGTTCGCCGACTGGGTGAATAAGGGCTACATAGCGAAGAGTTCGAGCGGGGCGACGGCGGAGCAGGCGGGCGTCTCCTTCCTCCAGGGCAAGGCGCCGATCCTGTTCTCGGGCAGTTGGTGGTACGGCCGTTTCCGCTCGGAGGCCAAGTTCGACTGGGGCACGACCCTGTGGCCGGACGCGAAACTCTCACCCGGCTCGGGCGGAAACCTGTGGGTCGTCCCGAAGAGCGCGAAGAACAAGCAACTCGCCTACGACTTCATCGACATCACCATGTCGAAGAAGATCCAGAACCTGCTGGGCGAGAAGGGCGGCGTCCCGGTCGCGGCGGACGCGAACGCGATCACCGACCCCAAGTCCCGGCAACTCATCACGGACTTCAACACGTTGAGCGCCCGTGACGGCCTCGCGTTCTACCCCGACTGGCCCGTCCCCGGCTTCTACGACGTCCTGGTCTCCGAGACACAGAAACTCATCACCGGCAGCGAGCGGCCCGAGGAGTACCTCGACGCGGTGAAGAAGGCGTACGACAAGGGCGTTCCGGCCTCATGACGGCGCCCCGCCGCCCGCGCTCGGCGTCCTACGCCCTGTTCCTGCTGCCCGGCGTCCTCGCCTTCCTCGCGGTCGTCATCGTCCCGTTCCTCATGAACACCGGTGTCAGCTTCACGAGTTGGCAGGGTGTCGGCACGCCGGAGTGGGCGGGCCTGGCGAACTACCGTGAGCTGCTGGACGATTCGGCGTTCTGGGAGTCGTTCCGGCACAGCCTGTTCATGGTCGTGGCGATGGCGGCGCTGCCCACGGCCGTCGGACTCGTCCTGGCCGCCGCCCTGTTCGACTACATCGGCAAGCACTTCGGGAGCCGGCTCACGACGGTCCTGCGGGCCTGTTTCTATCTTCCGCAGGTTCTGCCGATCGCGGTCGCGGGCATCGTCTGGAGCTGGATCCTCGCCCCGGACAACGGCTCGCTCAACGCGCTCCTGAAGGCCGTCGGCCTGTCGGGCTGGCAGCAGGACTGGTTGGGTGACCCGGACTTCGCGCTCTACAGCGTGATGGGCGTCCTGGTGTGGGTCCAACTCGGTTTCCCGCTCGTGGTGTTCATGGCCGGCCTGGAGCGCGTCGACCCCCAGTTGCACGAGGCTGCCGAGCTGGACGGCGCCGGCTGGTGGCGGCGCTTCTGGCACATCACGCTGCCGCAGATCCGCCCCGAGATCTCCGTCGTGCTGACCTGGTGCACGATCGCCGCGCTGAAGGTGTTCGGCGCGGTGTACGTCCTGACGAAGGGCGGGCCCGGCGGGGCGACGGACGTGCCGTCGTACTTCTCGTTCACCACGTTCTTCGAGAAGACCCAGGTCGGGTACGGCGCCGCGATCTCGACGGTGCTGACGGTACTGATCCTCGCGCTGTCCCTGATCGCGCTGCGGCTCCAGAACAGGTCGGAGGAGACAGGCACATGACAACCCGAAGCCGACCCGTACACCGACCCGCACGCCGCCCCGTCCTCACCCGCTACCCCGTCCTCCTGGCCCTCTGCCTCGCCGCCCTCTTCATGATCACCCCCTTCCTCATCGTCACCGTCAACGCCCTCAAGTCCCCCACGGAGTACGCCCAGAACGGCCCCCTCAGCCTCCCCGACGGCCTCTACCTGGACGGTCTGAAGGACTTCTGGACCCGCGTCGACTACACCCGGAAACTTGTCAACTCCACCCTGATCAGCGGCTCGGTGGCGATCCTCGCCACTGTCCTGTCCCTCCTCAACGCCTACGCGATCGGCATCGGCCGCATCAAGGGCCGCCCCTGGATCCTCGCCTTCTTCGTGCTGGCGAACGTGATCCCGCAGGAGGCGCTGGTCTACCCCGTCTACTACCTGAGCAAGCAACTCGGGCTGTACGACACGAGGTTGAGCGTCGTCATCGTGTTCACGGTGATCCAGTCGGCGTTCGGCACCTACCTCCTCGCCGCCGTCCTCGGCAGGTTCCCGCGCGAAGTGATCGAGGCCGCGCGCGTGGACGGCGCCAACAAGTGGCAGGTGCTGTGGCGGATCGTCGTCCCGATGAGCCGTCCCACCCTCGGCGTGCTGCTGGTGTTCTTCTTCATCTGGACGTGGAACGAGTTCCTGCTCCCGCTGGTGATGCTGATCTCGAACGACAACCAGACGGTGTCCGTCGCGCTCGGCGTCCTCCAGGGCCAGCGGCTGATGGACGCCACGATGACCAACTCGGCCGCCCTGCTGGGCGTGTTGCCCGCCCTCGTCTTCTTCCTCGTCTTCCAGCGCACCCTCACCCGAGGCATCGCCGTGGGCGCCGTCAAATAGACCGCTCAGGCAAGCCGCTCAAGTACCGCCCCTCCAGCCGAAATTCCCCCCTCCCCCCGCCAAGTAAGGACAAGCCACGTGAAGTTCACCGACGGTTACTGGCTGCTGCGCGACGGCATCACCGCCGCCCACCCGGTCGAGGTGCTGGACGTCGACGCGTCGGACGGAACCCTGGAGATCCACGCGCCGACGAAGCCCATCCGCCACCGCGGCGACCTCCTGAAGGGACCGGTCGTGACGATCAGCGCACACGCTCCGATGCCCGGCGTCATCGGCGTCACCTTCGCCCACTTCCGCGGCGAGCGCCCGCAGAGCCCCCAATTCGACCTGACCGCTGAGGAGTTCACCCCCCACCTGGAGTACGACGCCGACCACGCGACCCTCACCTCGGGCGAGCTGTCCCTGAAGGTCACCCGCACCGGCCCCTGGCATCTCGACTTCCGTGCCGACGGCCGCTCCCTGACCTCCAGCGGCCCCAAGGGCATGGGCATCATGCGCGACACCACCGACGGCGCCCACTACCTGCGCGAGCAGCTCAACCTGGGCGTCGGCACCTCGGTGTACGGACTCGGCGAACGGTTCGGCCCGCTCGTCAAGAACGGCCAGACCGTGGACATCTGGAACGCCGACGGCGGCACGGCCACCGAACAGGCGTACAAGAACACGCCGTTCTACCTGACCGACGCCGGGTACGGCGTCTTCGTCGACCACCCGGGCAAGGTGTCGTTCGAAGTCGGCTCCGAGGCGGTCTCCCGGGTCCAGTTCAGCGTGGAGGCCCAGGAGTTGACGTACTACGTCATCCACGGCCCCACCCCGAAGGAGATCCTGCGCAAGTACACGGCGCTCACCGGCCGCCCCGCGCTCCCGCCGGCCTGGTCGTTCGGGCTGTGGCTGTCGACGTCGTTCACCACGTCGTACGACGAGGAGACCGTCACCTCGTTCATCGAGGGCATGCGGGAGCGCGAACTCCCGTTGTCCGTCTTCCACTTCGACTGCTTCTGGATGCGCGAGCTGAACTGGTGCGACTTCGAGTGGGACCCGCGCGTCTTCTCCGACCCGGAGGGCATGCTGGCCCGGCTGAAGGCGAAGGGCCTGCACGTCTGCGTCTGGATCAACCCCTACATCGCCCAGCGCTCCCCGCTGTTCGCGGAGGGCAAGGAGCTCGGACACCTCCTGAAGCGGCCGGACGGCAGCGTCTGGCAGTGGGACCTGTGGCAACCCGGCATGGCCCTGGTCGACTTCACGAGCCCGGCGGCCCGCGACTGGTACGCGGCGAAGCTGGAGAAACTCCTCGCCCAGGGCGTCGACTGCTTCAAGACCGACTTCGGCGAGCGCGTCCCCACGGACGTCGCCTGGTCTGACGGCTCCGACCCGGAGCGCATGCACAACTACTACGCCTACCTGTACAACCAGACTGTCTTCGACGTCCTGCGCAAGCACCGCGGCGAGGGCGAGGCCGTCGTCTTCGCCCGCTCGGCCACGGCCGGCAGCCAGCAGTTCCCCGTGCACTGGGGCGGCGACTGCGAGTCGACGTACGAGGCGATGGCGGAGTCGCTGCGCGGCGGCCTCTCGCTCGGCCTGTCCGGGTTCGGCTACTGGAGCCACGACATCGGCGGTTTCGAGGGCACCCCGACGCCGGCCCTGTTCAAACGCTGGCTCGCGTTCGGCATGCTGTCCTCCCACAGCCGCCTGCACGGCAGCTCCTCCTACCGTGTGCCGTGGCTCTTCGACGACGAATCCGTGGACGTGCTCCGGGAGTTCACGCGCCTGAAGCTGAGCCTCATGCCGTACCTGTACGAGGCGGCGCGCGCCGCGCACGAGGAAGGCGTGCCGGTGATGCGCGCGATGGTCCTGGAGTTCCCGGACGACCCGGGCTGCGCGCATCTGGAACGCCAATACATGCTGGGCCCGGACCTGTTGGTCGCGCCGGTCTTCAACGACGAGGGAGAGGTGCGGTATTACGTCCCCGAAGGCGACTGGACCGACTTCCTCACCGGCCGCACGGTCACCGGCCCGCGCTGGGTGAGCGAGACGCACGGGTTCCTCAGCGTCCCGCTGCTGGTGCGGCCCGGCGCCGTGATCCCGGTGGGCGCGCACGCCGACCGGCCCGACTACCCGCACGCCGACGGGGTCACGCTGCGCGCGTACGGCCTCGAACAGGGCGCCCGGGTGACGGTGCGGGTGGGCGAGGCGAGTTTCACCGTCGTCCGCGAGGGAAACACCCTGCGGGCGTCCGCCGGTGACCCGACGGCTCCGTGGGCGCTGGCCGCCGGGGACCGGGTGACGCGGGCCGAGGCCGGATGCGGTTTCCTGACCGTGGAGTTGGACTGATGGTGAAGATCACCGATGTGGCGCGGCTGGCCGGTGTCTCGCCGAGCACGGTGTCGTACGCGCTGAGCGGCAAGCGGCCGATCTCCGAGGAGACCCGGCGCCGGGTGCAGGACGCGATCCGCGACCTCGGTTACCGGCCGCACGCCGGGGCCCGCGCGCTGGCCAGCAGCCGCTCCCGGGTGCTCGCCCTCGTCGTCCCCCTGCGGGCCGGCGTGCATCTCCCCGTCGTCATGCAGTTCGTGGTGTCGGTGGTGACGGCCGCCCGGCGCCACGACCACGACGTGCTCCTCCTGACGCAGGAGGAGGGCGAGGCGGGGCTGCGGCGGGCCGCGGAGGCGGCGCTGGTGGACGCGGTGATCCTGATGGACGTCCAACTCCACGACCCCAGGCCGTCGTTGCTGCGCTCCCCGGACCGGCCGACGGTGGCGATCGGCTTCCCGGCCGGCCCGCAGGGCCTCACCTGCATCGACCTCGACTTCCGGACGGCGGGCGAGGTGTGCGTGGAGCATCTCGCCGAACTCGGCCACCGGGCCGTCGCGTTGGTGGGGTCGCCGCCCGAGGTGTACGTCCGGCAGACGGCGTTCGCGCAGCGCGTCATGCAGGGGTTCACCACCGCCGCCGCCCGTGCCGGGCTCCAGTCCGCCGTGCACCCCTGCGAACCGACGCCTGTCGCGGCCCGCCGGGTGGCCGAGCAACTGCTGCGCGAGCAACCGGCGTTGACGGGGGTCGTCGTGCACAACGAGGCGGTCCTTGAGCCGTTGATCGAGGCGTTCGAGCAGCTCGGGCTGAGTGTGCCCGGGGACCTGTCGGTGGCCGCGATCTGTCCCGCCGACCTCGCCGAGCACCTCCAGGTCACCGCGGTCGCCCTGCCGTCCGGCCAAGTCGGCACGCAGGCCGTGGAGTTACTGATGGGGAAGCTCGCGGGGGAGCCGGTGCCGGAAACGACGCTGCTGCCACCGACCCTGACCCGGCGGGCCAGCACCGGGCCGCGGCACGCGTGAAGAGCGTGCAGAGCGTGAAAAAGCCAGAGGCCCCGCCGCTCGAAAGCGACGGGGCCTCTGCCCACATGGGATGAGGGGGTCTGGGGGTCATGCCCCCAGATATATGGCGAGATGGCCTGTGCTCGCGCTTTCTGCGAGCGCAGGCCACCCCCATCTCGTGGAGATGGCGGGAATCGAACCCGCGTCCAACGGTGCGGAATCAGGACTTCTCCGTGTGCAGTTCGCTGAGATTTTCTCGGCCCCGGTGATCACGCGAACAAGTCGCCGACGGGCCCAGTCACTGTTTGATTTCCCATCGAACCCCGTGACCGGGCTCGATGGTTTAGTCCCCTAGATTATGCCAGGGTCCGGGTCGGGAACACCCCCGGTCTGACACCCGTTAAGGGCCTTCACTCACTGCTTATTAGGCAGCGAGGGCGAAGGCGCGGGAATCGCTCTTGGAATTGGCGATTATTGGTTGCGACATATGGTTAACGAGATCATTGCCGCTTTCTCGACACGCTTCCCCTGCTTCGACATCCGCTGTCGAAACCGATCATCCCCATGTTGATTTTTCAAATCCCGTACCCGCCGTGGGGTACAGGCACCATCGTACGTGACCAACCCGCACGCATGCCACCGTATTCCCACGCGGCCGGCCGGGGTCAGCCCCGCTGCCGCCGCTTCGCCGCCGCGATCGCCCGGTCCGTCTCCCGCCGGTCCTGCTTCTCGCGCAGGGTCTGCCGCTTGTCGTACTCCTTCTTGCCTCGCGCGAGCGCGATCTCGGCCTTGGCGCGGCCGTCCCTGAAGTACAGGGCGAGCGGCACGATCGTGTGGCCGGTCTCCTCAGCCTTGACGGCGAGCTTGTCGATCTCCTCGCGGTGCAGCAGCAGCTTGCGCTTGCGGCGCGCGGAGTGGTTGGTCCAGCTGCCCTGGTGGTACTCCGGGATGTGCGCGTTGTGCAGCCACGCCTCACCGCCGTCGATCTGGACGAAGCCGTCCGCGAGGGAGGTGCGGCCCTCGCGCAGCGACTTGACCTCGGTGCCGGTCAGCACCAGGCCGGCCTCGTACGTGTCGATGATCGCGTAGTCGTGCCGTGCCTTCTTGTTCTGCGCGACGATCTTCTTCTTGCCCCCCTTCTCGCCGTCCCGGCTCTTGCCGCCCCCACCGCCCTGCTTGGGCTGGGACTCCTTCGGTACGTACATTCCCTTGCTCATAGTCCCGCCATTTTCGCACCAGCCGGGGCTCGAAGGGAAAGCCGTTTCCCCCTACGGCATCCGCCCCGACCCGCTCAGCACCCGCTCCGCCCGCTCCAGCACCCCGTCCCCCACCTCAAGATCCGGCGTGATCCCCACCCCGTCCACCGCGTGCCCCGACGGCGTCCGGTAATGCCCGACCGTCAGCTCCGCCACCGACCCGTCCGGCAGCCGCGTCGGCATCTGGACGGACCCCTTGCCGAAGGTCCGGCTCCCGACGACGACGGCACGCCCCCGGTCCTGCAACGCCCCGGTCAGCAGCTCCGCCGCGCTCATCGTCCCCCCGTCGACCAGGACGACCAGGGGTCTCGCGGTGTCGCCGCCCGCACCGGCGTGCAGGGCGCGCTGCGCGCCGTCCATGTCGTACGTCGCGACGAGGCCGCCGTCGAGGAAGACCGAGGCCGC
Source organism: Streptomyces sp. S6 (assembly GCF_054880855.1). Taxonomy (NCBI): domain Bacteria; kingdom Bacillati; phylum Actinomycetota; class Actinomycetes; order Kitasatosporales; family Streptomycetaceae; genus Streptomyces; species Streptomyces sp. S6. Next base: position 12,106 of record NZ_JBTYMC010000135.1, read on the forward strand.
AGCGACCGCCTCGGTGACCAGCCCGCCCGAGTTCCCCCGCAGATCCAGCACCACACCTCCCGACGCCTCCCGCGCGGCGGCCCGTACCGCCTCGCCCACTCCCTTGGTGAACGCGGAGACTCGAACAAGAGTTCCCCCGCTCCGAATCTTCTCGACGGTCACCGGCTCCGTCGACAGCGTCGCGCGCCGGACGGTCTCGGCCCACGCGCGCGTGCCGCGCTCCAAGCCGAGGCGGACGGCGGTCCCGGCGGGCGCACCGGTCGCGTCGCCGCGGAGTAAGGAGAGGACGTCGGTGACGGGAAGGCCGTCCACCGCGCGGCCGTCGACGCTGCGCAGCCGGTCCCCCGCGCGGATGCCGGCTTCGGCGGCGGGTGAGTCGCCGCTCACCTTGCTGACGGCGATCCGGCCGTCCGACTCGCGCCGCGCCCACAGCCCGACGCCGGTGTACTCGCCGTCGAGGGACTGCTCGAACTCCTCGAACTCACCCTCGGAGTAGACGGCCGCCCAGCGGTCGCCGCTGCGGCTCACGGCGCGTTCCGCGGCCTCCGTCGGGGACTTTCCCTGGGCCATCGCCTCGGCCGCCGCCTGCGCCACCTGCCGCCGTCCGTCGGGGACGACGGCCCGCGCGTGTCCCGTCCCGTCACCCCCCTGGGGCAGCGATCCCGTCGCCGCTCCCGCGACCAGAACGCTCGCGAACACCAAGGTCAGGGTGGCCCCGCGGCCGAAGCGGCGGGGCTGCGAGAACAGGTCGGGGCCTGACATGGCCGTGAGTCTAGGGGAAGCGAAAGGGCCGTACGGGCAGTTGTCCGTACGGCCCTCTTGGCATGTGTCACACCTTCAGGTACTTGCGCAACGCGAAGAACGCCGCAAGGGCGGGCATCAGCAGGCTCGCCGCGAGGATCAGCGGGAGCTTGGTCAGCAGGGCGTCCCAGCCGATGAAGTTGATCAGGCTCAGCTTCTGCGAGAGCGCCATGCCGTGGTCGATCGTGAAGTACCGGCCGAGCGTCAGACCGACGCAGGCGAGCACCCCGCCGATGAACCCGGCGACGGCCGCCTCGGCGATGAACGGCGCCTGGATGTAGAACCCGGAGGCGCCGACGAGCCGCATGATCCCGGTCTCACGCCGACGGCTGAACGCGGACACCCGTACAGTGTTGACGATCAACATCAACGCCACGACGAGCATCAATGCCATCACGCCGAGTGCCGCGCGGTTCAACAGGTTGAGCAGTTCGAAGAGGTTGTCGAGAATCCCCTTCTGGTCCTGCACAGATTGAACGCCGTCACGCCCGTTGAACGCGGTCGCGATGACCTGGTACTTCTCCGGGTCCTTCAGCTTGATCCGGTACGACTCCTGCATCTGGTCCGGCGTGAGGGACGCGGCCAGCGGCGAGTCGCCGAACTGCTCCTTGTAGTGCTTGTACGCCTCGTCCTGCGATTCGTACGTCACCGTCTGGACGACCGACATCTTCTCCAGGTCGGTCTTGATCTGCTGCTTCTGGTCCGCGGTGACGGCGCCCTTGGCGCAGTTGGGGTCCGACTCGGCGTCGCTCTTGTTGCAGAGGAAGATCGAGACGTTGACCTTGTCGTACCAGTAACCCTTCATCGTGCTGACCTGGTCGCTCATCAGCAGCGAACCGCCGAAGAGACCCAGCGAGAGGGCCACGGAGACGATGACGGCGAAGGTCATCGTCAGGTTGCGGCGGAGACCGACACCGATCTCCGAGAGGACGAACTGGGCGCGCATGGCGTCTGCTTCAAGCCTTTCCGTGGGACCTGGGGGCGGTCAGTGCTGGTAGCCGTAGACGCCGCGGGCCTGGTCGCGGACGAGTCGGCCCTTCTCCAGCTCGATGACGCGCTTGCGCATCTGGTCGACGATGTTCTGGTCGTGCGTCGCCATGATGACTGTCGTACCCGTGCGGTTGATGCGGTCGAGCAGTTTCATGATGCCGACAGAGGTCTGCGGGTCGAGGTTGCCGGTCGGCTCGTCCGCGATCAGCAGCTTGGGGCGGTTGACGAAGGCGCGCGCGATGGCGACGCGCTGCTGTTCACCGCCGGAGAGCTCGCCGGGACGGCGGTCCTCCTTGCCGCCGAGGCCGACGAGGTCGAGGACCTGCGGCACGGACTTGCGGATCTCGCCCTTCGACTTGCCGATGACCTCCTGGGCGAAGGCGACGTTCTCCGCGACCGTCTTGTTCGGCAGCAGGCGGAAGTCCTGGAAGACCGTCCCGAGCTGGCGGCGCATCTGCGGCACCTTCCAGTTGGACAGTCTGGCGAGGTCCTTGCCCAGCACGTGCACCTGGCCGTGCGTGCAGCGCTCCTCGCGCAGGATGAGCCGCAGGAACGTGGACTTGCCGGAGCCGGAGGAGCCGACGAGGAAGACGAACTCGCCCTTCTCCAGCTCCAGGGAGACGTCCCTGAGCGCGGGGTGGGTCTGCTTGGGGTAGACCTTGGAGACGTTGTCGAATCGGATCACGGTGCACCACAGGGTCGCCGGGGGTAGATGAGCGTGACCATACGCGAATCGGGTGAGGGAGCGCAGGCGGCCGTCACTGTTGGGTGTGGCTTGTGCGCATTTGCGTGCGGGCTGTGGAGGGGTGGCCGCCCTCGTAGGGGCGATCCGGCGCGGGTCGCGGAGGAACCTGGCACAGTAGAAGAGAAGGGCACTTCGGCGGAGCGGGAACGGATCCGTTTCCCGGCGCGTTGTAGAGGGTGCGCGGCAGAGAAGGACCGGTGCGAAGGAGGGCGAGCGCATGACGTACGACCGGCTGGTGTGCGCTAACTGCGCGGCGCCCGTGAGCGAGGGCCGGTGCCCGGTGTGCCGGGCGAACCGCGCGCGGTTGCAGCAGGAGAGCGGGCTGGGCGCGCTGAGCCCCGCAGCCCTGGTGGCCGCGCTCGTCGTCCTGATCGCGGCGGTGGCCCTGCTGGCCCACCAGACCGCGTAGCGGCCCGGCGCGATACGCCGAAGGGGCCCGGAGCTTGTTCTCACAAGCTCCGGGCCCCTCTCGCTACTGGGCGACCGCTGTCGGCCGTCAGGCGGCGGCGCCGCCGCGGCCCTCGACGAGACGCGGGAGCACCCGGAAGCCGATGCCGCCGACGATCATCGTCGCCGCACCGATCACCAGGAACGTGGTCTGCCCGGCACCCGTCTCGGCCAGCTCCTCGTTCCCGCCCTGCGGGGTCGCCTCGGAGGAGGAGGTGTCGGTCAGCGCCGAGCTGCCGCGCTCCTGGGTGGAGGGGCCGCCGGTGGAGGTACCGCCGGTGGAGTCGGGGGTGGTGCCACCGCCGGTGGTGGAGCCGCCGTCGGAGCCGGTGCTGCCGCCGGTGCTGGTCGAGCCGCCGGTCGTGGTTGAACCGCCCGTGGAGGACGAGCCGCCCGTGCTGGAGGAGCCGCCGGTCGTGGTGGAACCGCCGGTGGAGGACGAACCGCCGGTCGTCGTGGTGGAACCGCCCGTGGACGACGAACCACCCGTCGACGACGAACCGCCCGTGGAGGACGAGCCACCGGTCGTCGTGGTGGAACCACCGGTCGTGGTGGTGGAGCCGCCCGTGGTGGAGGAACCACCCGTGGTGGAGGAACCGCCGGTCGTCGCCGGGTCACCCGAAGTGGAACCGGTGGTGGCGGGGTCGCCGGTGGTGGAACCGGTCGTCGCCGGGTCGCCCGAGGTCGAACCGGTCGTGGCCGGGTCACCGGAGGTCGAACCGGTCGTCGCCGGGTCACCCGAAGTGGAACCGGTCGTGGCCGGGTCACCCGAGGTCGAGCCACCGCCGGTCGACGTCCCGCCGGTCGTCGGCGGGTCCGGGCAGATCCCGATGGGCGGGCAGCTCGGCGGGTCGACGGGGTCGGCGGAGGCGATGCCGGCCACCGTCAGGGACGCACCGGCGGCGATGATCGAGCCGGCGGCTATACGCGCGATACGGACGCGCGTCTTCTTGGTCATATGGCTGCTACCCCCAGTAGCTGTTCGTCGAGGAGGGGCAGCGTCGTCGAGGCGGTGATCGACGGGGGACGGCTGAGTCGATCCACATCCCCCGGTTCACATGCGCCTCGCGGACAACGCATGCCAGATTGCACCCTCCCGATTTTTCCCAGCACCGTCAAGGCCGTTGCGCGCGCAATGTCCAGCTCCGCACGCTATGCCGGGCGTCGGAATTTGTGAGTGTGACGTAAGACCCAGAACCCGGAAGACCCGCGGGAACGCGAAAGGCAACCGCCCCCGAATCAGGGACGATTGCCTTGTCGACAAACCTACAGAATTACTTCTCCTGCTGCTTGCGCCAGCGAATCCCGGCCTCCAGGAACCCGTCGATCTCGCCGTTGAACACGGCCTCGGGGTTACCGACCTCGAACTCGGTCCGCAGGTCCTTGACCATCTGGTAGGGGTGCAGGACGTACGAACGCATCTGGTTGCCCCAGGAGTTGCCGCCGTCCCCCTTGAGCGCGTCCATCTTGGCCTGCTCCTCCTGACGGCGCCGCTCAAGCAGCTTCGCCTGGAGGACGTTCATCGCGGTCGCCTTGTTCTGGATCTGCGAGCGCTCGTTCTGGCAGGAGACGACGATGCCGGTGGGGAGGTGGGTCAGCCGGACCGCGGAGTCCGTGGTGTTGACGCCCTGCCCGCCGGGCCCGGAGGACCGGTAGACGTCGACCCGCAGCTCGGACTCGTCGATCTCGACGTGGTCGGTCTGCTCGACGACCGGCAGCACCTCGACGCCCGCGAACGACGTCTGCCGCCGCCCCTGGTTGTCGAACGGCGAGATCCGCACGAGCCGGTGCGTGCCCTGCTCGACGGAGAGCTGGCCGTACGCGTACGGCACGTGCACCGCGAACGTCGTCGACTTGATGCCGGCCTCTTCGGCGTACGACGTCTCGATCAGCTCGGTCTTGAAGCCCTTCTGCTCCGCCCACCGCAGGTACATCCGCTGGAGCTTCTCCGCGAAGTCCGCGGCGTCCACGCCACCGGCCTCCGCGCGGATGTTGACGAGCGCCTCACGGGAGTCGTACTCGCCGCTGAGCAGCGTACGGACCTCCATCTCGTCCAGCGCCTTGCGGACGGACGCCAGCTCGGACTCGGCTTCCGCGCGGGTGTCCGGGTCGTCCTCCTCGTCGGCCATCTCGAAGAGGACGGCGAGGTCGTCGATGCGACCGCGCAGGGTGTCCGCCTTGCGCACCTCGGCCTGGAGGTGGGACAGCTTGCTGGTGATCTTCTGCGCCTCGTCCGGGTTGTCCCAGAGGGAGGGGGCCGCCGCCTGCTCCTCAAGCACGGCAATGTCTGCCCTCAGCTTGTCGAGGTCCAGGACGGCCTCGATCGACTCCATGGTCGAGGAGAGGGACTTCAGCTCTTCGGATACATCGACGACTGCCACACCCCCAGCCTAACGGCTACCACCGACAAGGACTCCGCACGCCCGGGAAGTACCGCCTCAGGGGGCGGCGGGCGACGAGTTCCCGGTCTCCTGCGCGGGCGCGGACCCGGCGGAGCCGTCCGACGTCGCGAGCCAGGCCCCCACCCCGACGGCGGCGGCGACGGCGACCC
>NZ_JBTYMC010000136.1:0-17584 GCF_054880855.1 Streptomyces sp. S6
GCGGAGGGGGACACCGAGCGGGCCCGCAAGCGGGTGGAGAGCGATCTCGCGCTGGCGACCTGCGTGGTGCTCCTCGGGACGGCGGCGGTGGTGGCGTGCGCGTCCCCACGGCGGCACCGGATCGGCCGTCACGCCCTGACCTGGGTTTTCTCCCGGGCCGAAGATTTTTTCCCGGAAGGTGTGACGTTTTCCGGGGCCCCGGCGCAGTACCAAGTGAGCCGACTGGTCATCGGCCCTCGCACGGAGCCGGGGTTCCCCCCGTACCTTCGGCTGCGTGCACCTGGCGCGGGCGGGACACGTTCCCCCGGTCCCGTCCGCGCCCCTTTCTGCCACACTCAAACCCATGTTCGGTGTGATCGACCTCCCCACGTACCTCCTCGGCCTGACGCTGATCATCCTGTTGCCCGGCCCCAACTCCCTGTACGTCCTCTCCGTCGCCGCCCGCCGGGGCGTACGCGCCGGATACACCGCGGCGGCCGGGGTCTGGTGCGGGGACACCGTCCTGATGACCCTCTCCGCCGCCGGTGTCGCCTCGCTGCTTCAGGGCAACGCGCTGCTGTTCGGGATCGTGAAGTACGCGGGTGCCGGTTACCTCGGCTGGCTCGCGATCGGGATGCTGCGGGCCGCGTGGGGGATGTGGCGGACGAGGCGGGAGACAGCCGGCACCGAGACCGACGCCGCCTCGGGAGGCGCCTCGGGGGGTGAGGAGCGCCCGTTCCGCCGGGCCCTCGTGGTGAGCCTGCTCAACCCCAAGGCGATCCTCTTCTTCATCGCCTTCTTCGTGCAGTTCGTCGACCCCCAATACCCCTACCCCGCCCTGTCGTTCATCGTCCTCGGCACCTTCGCCCAACTCAGCAGCGTGCTCTACCTGAGCGCCCTGATCTTCGGCGGCACCAAACTGGCCGCCACGTTCCGCAGCCGCAAGAAGCTTGCCGCCGGGGCGACTTCGGCGGCCGGGGTGCTGTTCCTCGGGTTCGCGGTGAAGTTGTCGACGGCGAGTGTGTGAGAACTCGGGGGGTGTGCGGGTGAGTTCAGGCGCCGACCTCTGCCGCGTATTCGGCCAGGCCCTCGCGCGAGGTCCCCGCCCAGCCGGCGTAGCCGTCCGGGCGGATGAGGAAGACGCCCTCGGGGAGGGTGAGTTCGCTCCAGTGCGGGCCCTGGATGCGGGCGTGCAGGTCGATGCCGTGCAGGGAGTCGGGGACGCGGTCGCCGGGGCGTAGGCCGGTCGGGGTCTGACGGGTCTCCCGGGAGAGGGTCGACTCCCGGTAGTTCAGGTCGAGTTGGCGAGTGGCCCGGCCTCGCCGTACCTCTCCGCGCTGGACGGCCGTCGCGAGGGCGAGCATGCCGGTGGCGTTCGCGCGGCGCTCCTCCTCGTAGGTGTCGAGCAGCGATAGGGGGGCGCCCTTCAAGGCCGCGCCCAGTTTCCAGCCGAGGTTGTAGGCGTCCTGGACGCTGGTGTTGAGGCCCTGGCCGCCGGTCGGCGGGTGGACGTGTGCGGCGTCGCCGGCGAGGAAGACGCGGCCCGCGCGGAAGCGGTCGGCGAGGGCGGTGCGGGGGCGGAAGACCGAGTGCCAGGTGAGGTCGGTCGCCCCGGTGAGGTGGGTGCGCTCCCGCAGGAGGGCGTTGACCGTCGCCAACGAGGGTTCCCCGGGCGGGTGTTGGGCTATGAGCTGGAACTGGTCGGTGTCGGCGAGCGGGCACAGGCCCAGGATGCCCGCCTCGGCGTGGAAGAAGTGCCAGCCGTCGCGGGTGAGGCCCGGGACCCGGACGTCCCCGACGAGGAAGAGGTCCGCCTCGGGCGCCCCGTCGCCGGTCATCCCGATGCCGAGGGACTGGCGCAGGGGTGAGCGTCCGCCGTCTGCCGCGACGACGTACCGGGCGCGGATCGTCGTCCCGCCGGTGAAGGTGACGGTGACGCCGGCGTCGTCCTGAGTGTGTGTCAACGCCTCGTGTCCGAAGAGGACTTGGCCGCCGAGGGTGCGCAGTCGGTCGTACAGGATCTCCTGGGTGCGCCACTGGGGGATCATCCACGGGACGGTGAAGCGGGAGCCCTCCTCGCCGTCCTTCGCGGGGTCGAACATCTCCTCCCGGTCGAGTTGGACGCCGTTCTTCCAGTTCGTCCGGAGGGGGTAGGGGCCGCCGGTGGCGAGGATCTCGTCGACGACGCCGAGGTCCTCGAAGACCTCCAGGGTGCGGGGCTGAAGGCCCTTGCCGCGGGAGCCGGGGGCGAGGGTGTCGCCCTTCTCCACGACGACGGCGTCGACGCCGCGGCGGGACAGGTCGATGCCGAGGGTGAGGCCGGTGGGGCCGGCGCCGACGATCAGGACGTCCGTGTGCTGCACGGCCATCATCTCCTTAACGCTGTTAAGTGACTGTGCTCACGAGGGTGCCCTTAACGTCGTTAAGGTGTCAAGCTGTTTCCCGTGACGACCGAACGCCCGACGACCGAACGCTCGACGACCGAACGCCGTGCCCCCCTCGACCGCACCCGCGTGGCCGAGACCGCCCTCGCCCTGCTCAACGACGTCGGTCTCGAAGGGCTCACCCTGCGGGCCATCGCGAAGGAGCTGGACGTCAAGGCGCCCGCCCTGTACTGGCACTTCAAGGACAAGCAGGCGCTGCTCGACGAAATGGCGACCGTGATGTTCCGCCGGATGGAGGCGAGCACCCCCCTCGACCCGGACGCCACCTGGCAGGACCGGATCAGGGCCGCCTGCGTCTCCCTGCGCGCCGCCCTGCTCTCCTACCGCGACGGCGCGAAGGTCTTCAGCGGCTCACGCTTCACCGGCACCGAACACGCCGTCCGCATGGAGGAGAACCTGCGCTTCTTCCTCGACGCCGGGTTCTCCCTGGCCGACTCGGTACGCGCCTACACCACCGCGACCAACTACACCATCGGGTTCGTCATCGAAGAGCAAGGCGTCGTCCCCCTGCCCGGCGAACGCCGAGAGGGGTACGACATAGACGAACGGGCGCGCAGACTCGCGGAGTTCCCGCTGAGCGCGGCGGCCGGGTCGGAGATCTTCGCCGACTACGAACGGCACTTCGCGGAGGGCGTGGAGATCATCGTCGACGGGATCGCCGCGAGGTACCGCAAGAAGGACTGAGCGGTCCTGGTGAAGTTCACCGCGGTCGGACAGCGCCCTGAAGGGGCGCGACCAGCCACGACGGCGCCGCAGACACTCGATGACCCGTCGCCGCACTTCCCGCGGAGCGCTCAGCGCGACTTCAGAAGTGCCGTACGCAGCCTGGGAGTCAGCGGCTTCTCGATGAAGCGGTAGATCAGGTACGCCAGCATCAGCATCCCCCCGACCGTCAGGAAGAACGTCGCGATCGCCGGGATCTCCAGCTTGCGGTGGAGGGCCCAGATGACGACCCAGCCGAGGTGCTCGTGGAGGAGGTAGAAGGGGTACGTGAGGGCGCCGGCGATCGTCAGCCAGCGCCAGTTCGCCCAGTTCAGCCAGCCGAGCGCGATGACGGCGACGGAGACGAAGGCGAAGGCGACGATCGCGACGATGCCGAGGGTCGTGCGGTGGGCGAAGGCGTTCGGGTCGTCGGCGTTCCACAGGCCCTTGACGGCGTAGTGCTGGCCGATGAGGAACCCGGCGCCGGTCAGCCCCCAGGCGTAGATGTCACGCCGGTCGCGGTGGACGAGGTAGAGCCCCATCCCGCCGATGAAATAGGGCGCGTACTCGGGCATCACGATCAGGTCCAGCAGCGGCTGCTTCGCGGCCTGCGTGATCGCGATGGCGAACAGCCACCCGATCGAGAACGTCAGCACCCGGCGCCGGTTGGCCCCCGGGATGACGACGAGCAGCGCGAACAGCGCGTAGAACCGGACCTCCACCCACAGCGTCCAGCACACCCCGAGCACGCGCTCGGCGCCGATCGGCTGCTGGAGGAGCGTGAAGTTGACCAGCGCGTCGCTCGGTGAGACCCCCTTGAACGGGATCCCCGGCAGCGCCATGACCACGATCAGCAGGGCCACCGCGAACCAGTACGCGGGCATGAGCCGCGACACCCGGGACGCGAAGAACGACTTCAGGGACCGCCCCCAGCCGCTCATGCAGATCACGAACCCGCTGATCACGAAGAAGACCTGCACGCCGAGACAGCCGTACGTCGCGAAGTTGTGCAGCGTCGGGAACTCGTACCGGGGGTCGGCGCCCCAGGACGTCGAGACCTGGGCGCCGCGCCCCGCGTAGTGGTACACCGCGACCATCAGCGCGGCCACGAGCCGCAGCCCGTCGAGGGCCCGCAGCCGGTTCTCCTTGCGCGGCTGGGGCGCCGCCGCTTCGGCGGGGGGCTGCTCGGTTCGTACGACCGTCTCGGTCACGCTGAATCCCTCGTAAGGCAGGTGGTCATGGGGATGCTAGGACGCCGGGCGGGGGTCATCGATGCGATGGGATGACGATTCGCCCGCCCGTCGCCGACTGTTCATCCGGTCCGGAGTTTTACTTCCGCATCGCCCTCTTCTTCAGCGCCCGCGCCTGCCGCACGACCCGCCGTGCCGTCGCGTTGCGGGGCAGGAAGGCGAGGCGGGCCGGGATCCCGCCGGGCAGGCCGAGCGCGGTGAGCCGGCGGCGCCGGAAGTAGCGCTGGGTGCGCGGGGTGAGCCGGGTGGCCAGGTACCGCTCGGCCGTGGACCGCAGGTGCGGATAGATCTGCGCCTGCATCACGAACCCCATGGTCTCGACCAACTCGTCGATCGCGACCGGCTCGTCCTTCTTCTCCAGGTCAGGCAGGAGCGCGTCCGCGAGGACCACCGGCACCCGGTTGCTGTTCTGGAACGGGGTGAGCCGGTCCAGGAGCAACTGCGTGCCGACCCGGGCGACCGGGATGTCGTAGAACTCCTTCGCCGTGAACAGGGCGGTGGAGAAGCAGCCGACGACGAGCGCCGGGCGGGCCGTCGCGAACAGCACCTCCGCGAGCACCGGGTTGTCCAGCACCAGGAGATCCGCGCCGAGCTTCGCCGCCTCGGCCTCAAGTGCCTTGCTGTACCCGGCCGGTGAGCTGGGGTGCGGCTTGAAGGCGACCGAGGTGTGCCCCTGCGCGACGGCCCCGCGCAGCATCCGGACGTGGAGCTGCTCCTCCTCCTCGACGGTGAGGATGTCGAGCGCGGCGAGGTACTGGCCCAGCAGGAGCGCCGAGTTGTCGGGCAGGGACGGCAACTCCTCGACGGTGTCGGTGATTTCGCCGAGCACCTTGAGGAACGCGGCCGTCGGGACGGTCTCCGCCGGGACGGCGAACTCCGTGAGCATCAACGGGAGCTGACCGGGGATCAGATCCAGGTGCAGGACCCGGCGGACCCGCGTGCCGATCAACGGGTCGATCTTGTTGCGGGACGGCCCGTAGGTCATCAGGCCGTCCGCGTAGACGTCGACGGGGGCGCCGAAGAAGCACGAGGCGATCGCCTGGGCCGGGTTGACCTGGAGGGACTCCAGGACGATCTCCACCCGGTCGTCGTCCAGGTCCCACAGCAGCCGCAGGTACCGCTCGAAGAGGAGGGCGTCGTCGGCGCGCGGCGACCAGGTGCTCGGGTGGAACGGGGCGATCGTGTCGTTCCAGGACAGGACGGAGTCGAAGCGGCCCCGCAGCGGCGCGAACCCCGGCATCTCGTCCAACGAGGCGGTCGTCTCGGGGGCGTTGGCGTTGTTGCAGACCAGCAGGACTCTGCGGTCGGCGGGTTGGAACGCGTCCGAGTCCATCGCCGCGGCGATCGTCGCGACGCCGTACAGCGTGGAGGCGACGAAGATCTGGGTCGTGCGGGGCATCAGACGGCCGCCTTCGCAGTCGTGACCTTGCGGCGCAGCCGCCGCAGCACGGCGGAGCGCTCGATGTCCATGGTGTCGAGCACGTCCTTCAGCACGTCCTGCGGCATCCGCTGGAGGGCCGCGGCGCTGCGGACCTTCAGCAGCCGGGCGACCGAGGGCTCGAACTTCTCGATCTCCGACAGGTGGTGGGCGATGATCGCGCAGTACGTGCGCAGCGCCTTCGGCAGCAGCTTGTCCGCCTCCCGGTCGCGCGAGGTCTCGTCGAGGACCTGGTCGAAGGCGCGGATGAAGTCGAGCTGGCGGACGTCGCCGATCTGGGTCAGCGAGGTGGCGACCCCGCGCCGGTAGAAGATGCCGTGCAGATCGGCGACCGCGAACGACTCCGCCTCACGGTGCAGCTTCCAGATCCAGGGCCGGTCCTCGGCCGTCCGCAGCCCGTCCGTGAAGTGCAGCAGCCCCTTCTCCAGCAGCCTGCGGCGGTAGACGCCGGCCCACGCGTACGGGTAGTCCACCGACGACGAGCGCTCGATCGGCAGGATCGAGTCTCGGGGGTCCAGGACGACGTTCCGGCGGCCCTCGGGGTGCCGGAAGACGGCGCGGGCGCGGGCGGTCGTCTGCACGTGGTCGACGCGGACGAAATCGCAGCCGAGTTTCTCGATGGAATCCACCAATGCGGACAGAAAGCCGCGAGCGTACCAATCGTCGCCATCGAGGAATGTCAGATATTCGCCGCGCGCCACATTCAGTCCGTTATTGCGCGCGGTGGCCAGGCCGCCGTTCTTATCGGGACGCACCACCTGGACCTGCGAGATCTTCGAAAGGGATTCGGCCGCGCGTTCCAGAACCGCGGCGGTGTCGTCCTTCGACTTGTCGTCCACGAGGACGAACTCGAAATCCTCGCGCGCGTTCGCCTGGAGGCTTCGGAGGGTGTCCGGTACGAGGTGCTGCACGTTGTAACAGGGCACGATCACGGAGAGCTTGGGCACTTGCGTGAGCGTAGGAGGTGTCCCGGCGGGGGTCGTGTCCGAAAGCTGTACGGACGGTGAACTCGGTGCGACGGAATAGTGCACCCTGCCTGTTTTCCCTGCGTCAGCGGGGCGGTTAGCCACTTGGTGGTGTCCTGTTCACTTTTTGTTGAGTCTTGGTTCTCACGAGGCGGGATTTTGCTTTACTAGCCTCTCGTCTCGTGCCAGCCAGTACATCGCCACCCCTCAGGATCGCCGTCCTCGCGGACTCCGACACCCGCTGGAAATGGGGCGCCCGCACCGCACGGCGTATAGCGCCCGACAGCGGCCGGGAACCCATTCTGGACGGTTATCTGCTGCGTGGCCGCGCCACCCCCACCCCCCGGCAGCTCGCCGAGGTCGGGATCAGCGCGGACTCGCTGCGCGAGGTGACGGCCGTCGAGTTCCTGCGCGCGATGGGCCAGGAGTCCTACGACGTCCTCGTCCTGTCGCTCGTCGGCGGCGGCGTGCAGGCCATGCTCCACGGCCTCGGCCGCGTCTGGGAGGACCGCGCGGACCGGCTGCGGCCCGTCGTCGTCACCGGCTACGTCGGCGTCGTCTACGAGAAGCTCGCCGACGGCCTCCTCCTGCGGCACGGCGCGGACCTCGTCCTCGCCAACTCCCGCCAGGACGCGGACCGTTTCCGGGAGGTGTACGACGGTGTCGGCGCCGACTCCTCGTCGGTGACCGAGGTCGCCCTGCCGTTCCTCGGGGGCGAGCGGTACACCGGTGAACACCAGCCGTACACCGTGGTGTTCGCGGCGCAGCCCTCCGTGCCGGAGAGCCGCAGGGACCGAACCTACGTGCTGGACCGGATGATTCAGCACGCCCGGCTGCACCCCGACCGCGAGGTGCTGCTCAAGCTGCGCTCCAAGCCGGGTGAACACACCACCCACATCGAGGAGTTGCCCTACCAGAAGCTCGCGCAGAGCAAGGACCTGCCCGCCAACTTCCGTCTGGTGTACGGAAACATGGGCGAGGTCCTCGACCGCACCGACCTGCTGGTGACCATCAGCTCCACGGCCGCGCTCGAATCGCTCCACCGGCGCATCCCGACCGTCGTCCTCACCGACCTCGGTATCCGGGAGTCCCTCGGCAACCACCACTTCGTCGGCTCCGGCTGCCTCGCCTCCTGGGAGCAACTCGACGCCGGGCACCGGCCGGTGGCGGACGAGGACTGGGTCTCCCGGCAAGGTGTGGCCGCCGACGGGACGTACGAGAACGCCTTCGACGTCGCCCGCGAGCGCATCGCCAAACTCCTCGACCGGCCCGGCGGGCTCCCCCCGCTCCAGCCGTACTACACGCGCGACACCGCCCCCGGCTACCTCCCCGGCCTCCTCGCCCGCCACCATCTCGCCCCCGACGGTTCGCCGTTGCCGGGGGCGCCGGCCGCCGACAAGACCCCAGGACCCGTCCGCCAGATCGTCCGCCGCGCCGCCCGAGGCGCCTACCGGCACGGCGTGCAGCGCGTGGCGCCGGTCATCCGGCGGATGGGCGAGCTGTGACCCCGGCTTCCGTACAAGGAGTTCACTCCATGTCCAACTCGCAAGCAGTGCGCGGCGGTTCGCCTCGCCGTGTGCTCGCCGTGATCCCCGCGCGGGGTGGCTCCAAGGGGGTTCCCGCGAAGAACCTCGCGCCGGTCGGGGGCGTGCCGTTGGTGGCGCGGGCCGTGCGGGAGTGCCTGGCCGCGCGGAGCGTGACGCACGTCGTCGTCTCCACCGACGACCACGGCATCGCCGCCGCCGCCCGTGAGGCCGGTGCCGAGGTCGTGCTGCGGCCCGCCGTCATCGCCGGGGACACCGCGACGTCCGAGGCGGCCGTCCTGCACGCCATGGACGCCCACGAGGCGGCGCACGGCGCCCCCGTGGACGTCGTCCTGCTCGTGCAGTGCACCAGCCCCTTCATCGTCAGCGAGGACGTCGAGGGCGTCGCCGCCGCCGTCGTCGAGAAGGGCGCCGACACCGCCGTCACCGTCGCGAACTTCCACGGGTTCGTGTGGCGGGAGGAGACCGACGGCGGGCAGGGCGTCAACCACGACAAGGCGTACCGGCCGCGCCGGCAGGACCGGCCGCAGGACTTCCTGGAGACCGGCGCCGCGTACGCGATGGACGCGGCGGGCTTCCGTACCCACAACCACCGCTTCTTCGGCCGCACCGAACTCGTCCGCACCGACCCCGCACGGGTGTTGGAGATCGACGACCCCCACGACCTCGCGCGCGCAAGGGCGTTGGCCCCGCTGTTCGACGCCGAGCGCGCGGGCGGGCTGCCGACCGGCGCCGAAGTCGACGCCGTCGTCATCGACTTCGACGGCACGCAGACCGACGACCGCGTCATGATCGACCAGGACGGCCGGGAGTTCGTCTCCGTGCACCGGGGCGACGGACTCGGCATCGCCGCGCTGCGCAGGAGCGGCAAGAAGCTGCTCATCCTCTCCACCGAGCAGAACCCCGTGGTCGCCGCGCGCGCCCGCAAGCTCAAGATCCCCGTCCTGCACGGCATCGACCGCAAGGACCTCGCGCTCAAGCAGTGGTGCGAGGAACAGGGCATCGCGCCCGAGCGCGTCCTGTACGCCGGCAACGACGTCAACGACCTTCCCTGTTTCGCCCTCGTCGGCTGGCCGGTGGCAGTGGCCAGCGCCCACGACGTCGTCCGGGGCGCCGCCCGTGCGGTCACCACCACAGCCGGTGGTGACGGAGCGATCCGCGAGATCGCCGGCTGGCTCCTCGGACCCTCGCTCGACACCCTCACCCAGTAAGGAACCCCCGCAATGAGCACCAACTCCCGTATCCGCAACTTCGGTTCGCGCGAGGCCGGTCCCGGTCGCCCCGTCTACATCTGCGGCGAGATCGGCATCAACCACAACGGTGACCTCGACAACGCGTTCAAGCTGATCGACGTGGCCGCCGAAGCCGGCTGCGACGCCGTCAAGTTCCAGAAGCGCACGCCCGAGATCTGCACGCCGCGCGACCAGTGGGACATCGAGCGGGACACCCCCTGGGGCCGCATGACCTACATCGACTACCGCCACCGCGTCGAGTTCGGCGAGGACGACTACCGCGCGATCGACGCGCACTGCAAGGAGAAGGGGATCGCCTGGTTCGCCTCCCCGTGGGACACCGAGGCCGTCGCCTTCCTGGAGAAGTTCGACGTCCCCGCCCACAAGGTCGCGTCCGCGTCCCTCACGGACGACGAGCTGCTGCGCTCCCTGCGCGCCACCGGCCGCACCGTCATCCTCTCCACCGGCATGTCCACCCCGAAGCAGATCCGGCACGCGGTCGAGGTCCTCGGCTCGGACAACATCCTTCTCTGCCACGCCACTTCGACCTACCCGGCGAAGGCGGAGGAGCTGAACCTGCGCGTCATCAACACCCTGGAGCGGGAGTACCCGAACGTCCCGATCGGCTACTCCGGCCACGAGACGGGCCTCCAGACCACGCTGGCCGCCGTCGCCCTCGGCGCCACCTTCGTCGAGCGCCACATCACCCTCGACCGCGCGATGTGGGGCTCCGACCAGGCCGCCTCCGTCGAGCCGCAGGGCCTCGCCCGCCTCGTCCGCGACATCCGCACCATCGAGGCGTCCCTCGGCGACGGAGTCAAGAAGGTCTACGACTCCGAGCTGGGCCCCATGAAGAAGCTCCGCCGCGTCGCCGGTGTCGTCGCCGAGGCCGAGATCGCCGACGCCGCGGGCGAGCCCCTCTCCGTCTGACCCTGATGCCCCGCTACGCCTTACGACGGGATGGCCGTACGAGGATGACCCCGCACGCCGACACGCCCACCACCCTCGCCTTCGTCGAGAGCCCGGTCCAACTCCTCAACGTCCTGGAGTGGGCCCACAACCACGGCTTCGGCCGGGGGAGTTCGGGGGGTTCGGGCCTGCCGGCGGCGGGTGCGGGGACGCCCCCGGACGGCACACCGAGTTCCCGGCCCGCGGGTTCCGGGACCGAGGGTGCGATCGTGCTCGTCGTCCTCGCCCCCAACGACCCCATGACCCGGGGGCAGTTGCGGCGGATGGCCGAACTCGCCCGGGAGGAAGGGCATGTGGTGCGGTGGGAGGAGGCGCGTGGGGGGACGGCGGCGCCGTTCCGGACCGTCGGGGGGCTGTCGCGGATGTTGCGGCGGGCCCGGCGGGTCGTGATGGGGGACCCGTTCTCGCGGTACGTGCAACTGCTGCTGACCATCACGCGGGCGCCCGAACTGGTCGTCGTCGACGACGGGACCGCCACCATGGAGTTCGTCGGTCAACTGGCGCGCGGGGAACGGCTCGTGCGCTGGCACCGCAAGGGCGGGCGCCCCGGTCCGCGTGACCTGCTCTTCGCGCCGGTGTCGTCCTCGGCCCGGCGCCGGCTCACCCCGACGGGCAGCCGCCGGGTCGAGGTGTTCTCGGCGATGCCGATCGAGGACGCGCCGAAAGACGTCCACCTCACGGAGAACACGTTCGCGTGGGCGCGGGCGCGGTTCGGTCCGCCGAGCGTCACCAAGGGCGCCGACATGGTCGGAACGTCCTTGGTGGAGACGGGAGTCGTTGACCAGGAGCGCTACCTGGAGGCGGTCCGGCAACTGGCGAAGACCCACGGGATCACCCGCTACTTCGCACACCGCCGTGAGTCCACGGAGAAGCTCCACCGCCTCCAGACGGAGAGCGACCTGGAGATCGTCCGCCCCGAACTCCCCCTCGAACTCATCGCCCGGCGCGGACCCATCGGCGCCACGATCCTCAGCTTCCCCTCCACCGTCGTCCACACCCTCCCCATCGCCCTCGCCGGCACCGGCGTCCGCGTCACCGTCTGCGACATCGACCCCGACTGGCTGACGACCAACGCATCACCCCGGGCCCAGGGTTTCCTGTCGGGCGTGACGGGGACGGCCCGGGACGTGCACCGGCTGGCGTCGGTGAACGGGGCGGCCGGCTGAGGCGAGGTCAGCCGTCGACGACCCCGTCATGTCCCGTGAGTGCAACACAGCTGTCGGGGAAGGGGAGTTGACGGGGTGCGCGCCCTCGTTCGGCCCCCTGGACCTCGGCTGCCGCACCACCGACGGGGCGGCCGTTCTCGTCCACATCCCGCCGTATGCCGACGCCGTGACCGGCTGCGCGCATTGCGGGGTTGTGCGGCGGCCGTCGTGGTGTGGATGCTGCGGCGACAGGGTCGAATCGCCGGGAAACCGGGGGCAGGAGCGCATATGGACGAGCGTGTGGCGGACGTGGACGCCGATGACGTCGTGTCCGTCGTGATGGCCGCGTCCCGGCTGGTGATGGGGATGTCGGCGCGGGCCCTCGCGGAGGTCGACGAGTCCCTGTCGCTCGCGCAGTTGCGGACACTCGTCGCGCTGGAGGGCTGCGGGCCCGTCAAACTCGCCGCCCTCGCCGAGGTGTTGGGCGTCAACTCGTCCACCGCCCTGCGGTCCGTCATGCGGCTGGAGCAGGTCGGACTGGTCGACCGGCGGGCCAGCGAGGTCAGTCGGCGCGAGGTGGTCCTGCGGCTCACCGCACGTGGTGAGGATCTCGTGCGCCAAGTCCTCGAACACCGGCGCCGGGAAGTGGAGAAGCTGGTCGACGGGGTGCCGCCCGGGGTGCGCGCGGGGCTCGTCGAGGGGTTGCGCGCGCTGTTGGAGACGGCGGGGGACCGGTCGATCGTGATGCCGGGGCGGACGGAGGAGTTCCGGGAGGGGATCGGGTGACGCGGCTGACTCCCCGAGCGTCAGCCCGGGAGGTCCCGCCACTCGACGACCTGGTAGGACTCCAGCCTGCGCACCATCTGGGAGGCGAGGTACCAGCGTAGGTACGGGTGGCCGTAGGGGAGGGAGCCGATGTCGGCGGGGGCGGAACGGACGCCGAGTCGAGCGGGTTCGTAGAGGCAGCCGACGACGCCGTGGATGCGGGGGGTTCGGGTGAGGAGGACGGTGGGGGCGCTGTTCAGGTAGGGGCACAGGGTGCCCGCCGTGCGTACGTGTTTGCGGCAGACCGGGGGCTGCGGGGTGAGGACACTCGTCCTGTCCGAGCCCAACTCGTGCGGCCCCAACATGAAGAAGAACCCCTCGGGCGTGCGGGCGGGTTGGGCGCAGATCTGGCACAACAGGCTCTGCATGCACTCGCGTTGCCGCGCGGGGTGGACGTCCCTCCACTGGGGCTCCCCGGTGGGCAACCCGTCCGCGCCGAGCCTCTGCGAACAGCGGGCCCACAGAACGTCGTTGGGGTCGCGGTCGGTACGGAGTTCGGTGCCGTAGGCGATCCGGCGCATGCCGTCGGGGCCGTAACCCGCCGTCAGCGCACGGTTCGGGACGAGCGTCTCGCCCTTGCGGGAGGTGATGTACGGGACGATGCTCTGCTTCACGACGCCTCTCCCTGCGTGCGGATTCCGTAGCGTTCGGCCCGCCGCCGGTCCGTCGCGGGGGCAAGTCCCCGTAACCGCAGGTGAGTTCCGATGACTTGTCGGACCTGTTGAACACGTTGTGGCATGCCGCCTCCAGATCGCTCGGCCTCGCGTTGGGCAACAGATTGCTGCCAGTAGCGCCGATTGCGCAACCGCTTCTCGTGCAATGTTGGCAGAAGGAGTGAATCGGAAAGCTTAATTGGCACATTCACATCCCCGGGGTGCGTCACGTGGTGCACACTGAGCGTCGACCTATACGGCAGAGGGGTGGAAATGCCTGCACGTCCGCGTCCAACAGTGCGTCGAAGGCGACTTGGGGCCGAGCTGAAGCGGTTGCACGAAGAGGCCAGGGTCAGCATGGACGACGCCGGTGAACACATCGACGGGGACAAGACCAAGATCTCGCGGATCGAGAACGGACGTCAGGGGATTCGCCCGCTGGAGATCAAGGCGTTGCTGGCCCTGTTCGGCGTGCAGGACGAGAAGGTGCAAACGGCCTTGCTGACGCTGGCAAGGGAGGCGAAGCAGAAGGGGTGGTGGCGGCAGTACAAAGCTCGGGAGCCTCTGCCGGACAGGTTCGAGGAGCGGCTGACCCTGGAGTGGGACGCGGTGCGTATCTACGCGTTTCAAGGGGCAGTTGTGCCGGGACTGCTTCAGACGGAGGCGTACGCGGAGTCCGTCATCCGCGCCACGAGTAAGAGGGCGACCGAGGAACAGGTCCAGGAAGCTGTCTCGTTTCGGATGCGGCGGCAGGGCATCTTCGACCGTCCCGAATCACCGAAGTACTTCTGCATACTGGACCAGGCGGCCCTCCATCACGAGGTCGGCGGACCCAAGGTCATGGCGCAGCAGCTCTGGAAGCTCATCGAAGCGTCCGAGCGTCCAGGTATCTCTGTACAGGTGATTCCGTTCGAACAGGGCGGCTACTCAAGCATGGACCGGGCGTTCACCATCTACTCGTACCCGGAAGAGATGGCGCTGGACGTCGTAGGCATGGAGTACCACGGCGGTGCTCTCTACCTCGAAGAGGACGATGCTGTCGAGGGCTATAAGACAGTGTTTGACCATGTACGGACTTCCGCCCTATCGTCGCGGCAGTCCATGGAACTGATTGCACAGACCGCGCGAGACTTCGAGGCGAAATGATGCTGCACAACCTCCCAGCGGACCGGTGGACCAAGTCGTCGTACAGCGGTGACTTGGAAGTGCACTGCGTGGAGTACCAGCTCGTTGACAGCGCTCAGGTGGCGGTAGGCGACTCCAAGGACCGTTCGCGGGGTGCCTTCGTCTTCCCAGCCGGGCCGTGGGCGTCTTTCGTGGATGCGTTGAAGGGGAGTGGATTCTGATGACGCGATACGGCCTACCGGCAGATCGATGGATCAAGTCTTCCTACAGCGGTGACTTGGAAGTGCACTGCGTGGAGTACCAGCTCGTTGACGACGCTCAAGTGGCGGTAGGCGACTCCAAGGACCGTTCCCAGGGCGCCTTCCTCTTCCCTGTCACCGCGTGGACGTCCTTCGTCGACGCCCTGAAGTAGCCTCACCCCTTCCGCGCCAACAAGAACGCCCGTGCCCTGTTCGCACCCTCCGGCGGCTGGAGTACGCACAACGCCTCGACCGGGAGGCCGGAGTCCGTGAGGAGGGTGGCCAGGCGGGTGGGGTCGTGCCAGTGGTAGTCGAGGGTGATGTCGTGGCCGAAGCGTTCGGTGATGCGTAGGCGGGTGGTGGTGTTGTCGATCTGGAAGCAGAGGAGGACATAGCCGCCGGGGGCCAGGACGCGGTGGAACTCCGCGCAGAGGGCCGGGAGTTCGGACTCCGGGACGTGGATCACCGAGAACAGCGAGAAGATCCCGCCCAGCGTCTCGTCCGGCAGGTCCAGCGCCGTCATCGTCCCTACGTGGAACCGCAGTTCAGGGTGCGCCTTCCGCGCCAGCGCCACCATCTTCGGCGAGAGGTCGACCCCGAACGCCCGCACCCCCAGCTCGTTCAACAGAGCCGTCACATACCCCGGCCCACTCCCCAGATCCGCGACCGGCTCCACCCCCCTCGTCTTCACCAACTCCACGAAGGCCCCCACCAGTCCACGATCCACGGGCCGCTCCCCGAGCCCACTCGGAAACTGCTCCGAGTACTCCTCGGCGATCTTGTCGTACGAGTCCCGGGTGTTGTGTATGAAGTCCGCGTCGGTCACGAGGGGGACTTTATCCGGGGCGGGCGGTGCTAGTCGTAGGGGTCGAGCGCGTGCACGCTGGTGAACCGGTAGGCGTCGGCGCGCAGCGACAGGACGGTGACGGGTTCGCCTGCGACAGCCATGCACCAGGCGACCGAGGCCGCGTGAGCGACAGCGGGTTCGGCGCGGGACCAGGCCAGCGCCTCAAGAGCGTGGGCCGTGGTGAAGGCGACGTGCTCCGTGTAGCGCAGACCCGCCGCGTACGTGCCGCAACCGGGCTTGAGTCGGTCCGCTTCGAGGATGCACAGCGTCGGTACGAGGATGCGGCCGCGTTGATGGCTGGCTTCGACGTACAGCCCGGTGAAAAAGGGATCGCCTTCGTGCAAGGCGATCAGGCAGGTCTGGTCCAGGACGATCGTCTCGACGGAATCGCTCATGCCGCCCGGCCGTCGCGGTTCGCGCGGTGCGCTCGGATCTTCGCCCAGGCATCAGTTCCCCGGGCCTTCACCTCGTGCGTGTACTCGATGCCGAGTTCAGCGGCGGCATGCCGGGCCCGCTGCTCTCGCTCGTCCTCGGTCAGTTCGCGAAAGGCGAGCCGTTCAAGGACGCCGTCCATGGTGGTGCCGTGCTCGGCCGCGAGGATACGGAGTCTGGCGGCGACTGCTTCCTTGGTCTTGATGCTTGTCCACTTCTGGTCAGCCATGCTCACGATTCTACCGACGGTAGAAACGGGGTGCCGAGGTTTCGGCGCACATTTTCGCCAAAGAAGTTTTGCAAAAACTATTTGGGAAACGCCCCGCAAGCGTCTACCGTCCCCCCCATGGACAGTGACGACCACCGGCGAGTCCTCGACCCCACCCACGACGCCGCCGCACTCAAAGCGCTCACCCACCCCCTCCGCATCGAACTCCTCGGTCTGCTCCGGCAGTTCGGGCCCGCGACAGCCAGTGAACTCGCCGAGCGCACGGGGGAGTCGTCGGCGTCGACGAGCTATCACCTGCGGGTGCTGGCGAAGTACGCGTTCATCGAGGAGGCCGAGCACCGGGACGGGCGGGAGCGGAGGTGGAAGTCCGTGCACCGGATGACCAGTTGGGACAACCGGGAGATGGAGGGGGATCCGGCGGGACAGGAGTTCGTCGGGGTGTCCCGGCGTGCTCAGGCCCGGCACCTCGTGGCCTCCGGTGAGCGGTATGACGCCGACCTCGCCGCCGGACGCCTCGGTCCGGAGTGGGTCGGTGCGGGGGACGTCAGTGACGACATCGTCCGCCTCACGCCGGAGTCCCTCGCGGAACTGCGGCGGTTCTTCGAGGACAAGGTGGAGGAGCTGAGCCGACGCGACGAGACCGACCCCCGCGCTCGCCAAGTCGCCCTGATCATCGCGGGGTTGCCCCGGGCGGACCCGTCGTGAGCCGTGATCTGAGGCGGCGCTATGTCGTCAACACCTCCCTCTTCTGGCTACCCATCGGCCTCGGCGTCGCCCCCTTGGTCCTCCTCTTGACCGAGCGCGGACTCGCCCCGGCGACCGTCGCCACCGTCGTCGCCGTGCACTCCTTCACCGCCGCCGGACTCGAACTCCCCACCGGCGGCCTCTCCGACGTCCTCGGCAGACGGCACGTCCTCGCGGCGGCCGGCGTCCTCATGTGCGCCGCGTTCCTGCTGGTCGGCCTCGGGAGCACGGCGTTGCTGCTGGGGCTCGGGATGGCGTTGCAAGGAGCGGCGAGGGCGCTCTCCAGCGGGCCCGCCGAAGCCTGGTACGTCGATGCCGTGCGGGCCCTGGAGGGGCCGGACGCCGACCTGCGCAGCGGCATCGCGCGGGGCGCCACCGCGTCGTCCGTCGCGCTGGCGGTGGGGACGGTGGCCGGTGGGGTGCTGCCGTGGGCGTTCAGCGGGAAGCCGGCCGGGGGAGTGGTGCTCCCCCTGTCCCTGCCGATGCTGCTCGCCGCCCTCCTCGCCCTCGGCTACACCTGCCACTCCCTCTTCGCCCTGCGTGAGCCGCCCCGCCCGAAGGCGACCCTTGGGGGAGTGCTGCGCGGGGTCCCCGGGACCGTCGTGGACGGCGTACGGCTCGCCGGGCGGGACGGCGTCGTCCGGCGGGTCCTGCTGAGCGCTGCGGCGGCCGGCAGTGCGCTCGCGGTGATCGAGCTGCTCACGCCGGGGATGCGCGCGGTTGATTTGTTTGCGGATCGGTTGAGGGCGGCGCCGCAGTCTCGCCTCCAGAGAGGCGCTGCCGCTGAGGCTTTGCGGTTGGCCCAAGAGCTGTCCAGGTGGG
>NZ_JBTYMC010000137.1:0-17460 GCF_054880855.1 Streptomyces sp. S6
AGGTGACCCCCGTGCGCGGGGCCGTCCCGGCCGGTCCGGGGGCCGTCGCGATCCAGGCGTCCGCCGAGGTCGGCACGGCGGCCGTCCTCACCGGCATCGAGGAGACCGCCGACCGTGCCGACGGACCCGTCCCCGTCATCTCCCCCCTCGTCCGCCGCCTCGCCCGCCAGGGCGGCCTCGACCTGCGCGAACTGACCGGCTCCGGGCCCGAGGGGCTGATCCTGCGAGCCGACGTGGAGGACGCGCTGCGGGTGGCGGCGGTGCAGGGTCGGACGACAGCGGGTGCACCCGCCGAGGGGTACGCCGACGAGGGTCCCCTCCCCGGCACGGAACCGCACGCGCGCGGGGCGAACCGGCACGCCCTCTCGACTCCCCCCGTCCCCGAAGGGACCCGCATCCCCCTCAAGGGCCTGCGCGGCACCGTCGCCGACAAGCTCACGCGCAGCCGCCGGGAGATCCCGGACGCGACGTGCTGGGTGGACGCGGACGCGACGGAACTGATGCGTGCGCGGGCGGCGATGAACAGTGCGGGCGGCCCGAAGGTCTCGCTCCTCGCGCTGCTCGCCCGTATCTGCACGGCCGCGCTCGCCAAGTACCCCGAGCTGAACGCGCGCGTGGACACGCAGGCGCGGGAGGTCGTCCTGCTGGACGCCGTGCACCTCGGGTTCGCCGCGCAGACCGAGCGGGGGCTCGTCGTCCCGGTCGTCAGGGACGCGCACGCGCGGCACGCCGAGAGCCTCACCGCCGAGTTCGCCCGGCTCACCGAGGCGGCCCGCACGGGCGGCCTCAAGCCGGCCGAGCTGACCGGCGGGACGTTCACGCTGAACAACTACGGCGTCTTCGGGGTCGACGGCTCCACGCCGATCATCAACCACCCCGAGGCCGCGATGCTCGGCGTCGGCCGCATCATCCCCAAACCCTGGGTCCACAACGGCGAACTCGCCGCCCGCCAAGTCGTCCAGCTCTCCCTCACCTTCGACCACCGCGTCTGCGACGGCGGCACCGCCGGGGGCTTCCTCCGATACGTCGCCGACTGCGTCGAACAACCGGCGGTACTGCTGCGCAGGCTGTGAGGGGGGCGGTTCGGCGGCGCCGGGTAGGGCCGGGGTCGGCGTGGGCTGTCCGGGCAGCTTGCGGTGCCGCCGCGTACGGTGCGGTGTCGTGTGGTGCGGCTCTTCGGCACGTTGCGGGCCGCGTGCGGTGTGGCGGCGGCCCCCTGTATGTCACGGGCCGTCCGGCCGTCCGGCCGTACCGCCCGCACCCCACTGGTGTGTTTCGTGTGATCCAGGGGGCGCGCATACTCGGGGGATGACCTCGAACGTGCGCTCCTATGACGCCGTCGTCCTCGCGGGCGGTGGTGCGAGGCGTCTCGGGGGTGCTGACAAGCCGGGGGTGCGGGTCGGGGGGCGGGCCCTGCTGGACCGGGTGCTCGGGGCCTGTGCCGATGCCGCCCGTACGGTTGTCGTGGCCGCGCCCCGGCCCACCGGCCGACCGGTCGAGTGGGCGCGGGAGGACCCGCCCGGCGGCGGGCCGGTCGCCGCGCTGGACGCCGGACTGCGCGGGACGACGGCCGAGCGGGTCGTCGTCCTCTCCGCCGACCTCCCCTTCCTCGCGGCGGACACGGTCCATCAGCTCCTCGCGGCCCTCGAATCCGGCGTGGACGGCGCGCTCCTCGTCGACGCCGACGGCCGGGACCAGCCCCTCGTCGCCGCCTACCGCACGGCCGCCCTGCGCCGGGAGCTGACGGCTCTCGGGGACGGCCTCGCCGGACTGCCCCTGCGCAGGCTCACCGCAGGACTCGACCTCACCCGCGTCCCGGACCCCGTCGCGTCCTTCGACTGCGACACCTGGGACGACATCGCCACCGCCAGGGCCCGGATCAGGGAGCATGACCACGTGTTGGATGAATGGATCTCCGCAGTCAAGGACGAGCTGGGCATCGACCTCGACGTCGACACCACGGCCCTGCTGGACCTCGCCCGTGACGCCGCGCACGGCGTGGCCCGCCCCGCCGCCCCCCTGACGACGTTCCTCGTCGGCTACGCGGCCGGCCGCACCGACGGCACCCCCGAGGCCGTCGCCGAAGCCACCCGCAAGGCCACGGCGCTGGCGCTGCGCTGGGCCGAGGAAAACGGCTCCGCCGGATGAGCGGCCCCGACACCGTGGCTGACGACTTCGACGTCGACGAGGTACTCGCCCTCGTGAGCAACCCCCGGAGCACGAGCGGCACAGGCAGCACCGGTGACGCCGGAAGCGGCCAGAACTCAGGGCGCCCCGAACGCGTCGGCACCCCCTCCGGCACCCCCCACACCCACCACCACGCCACCCCCTGGCCCCAGGCCCGCACCATCGCCGCCCGAGCCGCCCGCACGGGTACCCGCACCCCCCTCTCCCTCCCCCTCGACCACACCCTCGGCCTCCCCCTGGCCGCCCCCCTCACCGCCCTCACCGACCTCCCCTCCTTCGACACCTCGGCGATGGACGGCTGGGCGGTCGCGGGACCGGGGCCTTGGGCGGTCCGGGCCGAGGGCGTTCTCGCCGGCCACTCCGCCCCCGAGCGGCTGGCCGACGGCGAGGCCGTACGGATCGCGACCGGCGCCCGGATCCCCCTGGACACGACGGCTGTCCTGCGCAGCGAACACGGCCGCACCGACGACAACGGCCGCCTGCACCTCACCCGGGACCTCCAGCACGGCCAGGACATCCGCCCGCGCGGCCAGGAGTGCCGGGCCGGTGATCTGCTGCTGCCCGAGGGCGCCGTCGTCACCCCGGCGGTACTCGGACTCGCTGCGGCGGCCGGGTACGACACCCTCGCCGTCACCGCCCGCCCGCGCGCCGAGGTGCTGGTCCTCGGGGACGAGCTGCTGACCAAGGGCCGTCCGCACGACGGCCTCATCCGGGACGCGCTCGGCCCGATGCTGCCGCCCTGGCTACGGGCGCTCGGCGCCGAGGTGCCGGTGGTGAAGCGGCTCGGGGACGACGCGGAGGCGCTCCACCAGGCGATCACCGCTTCCGAGGCCGACCTGATCGTCACGACCGGCGGCACCGCCGGGGGACCCGTGGACCACGTACACCCGATCCTGTCCCGGATCGGCGCCGAGCTGCTGGTCGACGGCGTGAAGGTGCGCCCCGGCCACCCCATGCTGCTGGCCCGGATCAAGGAGGGCCAGCACCTCGTGGGCCTCCCCGGCAACCCCCTGGCCGCCGTCTCCGGCCTGCTCACCCTCGCCGAGCCCCTGCTCCGCGTCCTGACCGCGCGCCCGGCGCCGGAGCCTTACGCGATGCCGTTGAAGGAGGCCGTGCAGGGGCATCCGTACGACACCCGGCTGATCCCGGTGGTCGTACGCGGGGAGCGGGCCGTGCCGTTGCACTACAACGGGCCCGCGATGCTGCGGGGGGTCGCGGTGGCGGACGCGTTGGCGGTGGTGCCGCCGGGTGGGGTGAAGGCGGGGGAGGACGTCGAACTGCTGGATCTGCCCTGGGGGTTGGCGAGCTGATGTTTCACGTGAAACACCCACCTGGCCCGTTTCGCATGTTTCACGTGAAACACGCGAATGGCGCTGTTGGGGTGTTTCACGTGAAACATGCGCCCCGGTAAGGCAGTTACGCCGGTTCCACGACCTTCGCCCGGCTGACCGTGACGACCCGGTCTCCCCGCTCCAGCGTGGTGAGAGCGGGGTCCGCGTAGTCGAGGAGCTTCTTGCCCCGGACGACCGCGACGATGAGGTCGGCGCAGGCGCGGGGGGCCTTGCCGATCTCGGTGGGGTCGACGGGGCGTTCGACGATGTCGAGGCCGCTGCCCAGGGTCATCAGATCCTCCAGCGTGCCCGCGACGACCGGGCTGACCATGGCGACGCCGAGGAGGCGGCCGGCGGAGCTGGAGCTGGTGATGACGGTGTCGGCGCCGGACTGCTTGAGCAGCGGCACGTTCTCGTCCTCCCGGGCCGCGACGACGATCGTGGCGCGGCGGTTGAGCTGGCGGGCGGTGAGGGTGACCAGGGCGGTGGTGTCGTCGCGCTGAGGGCAGACGATGACCTGGGACGCGGTGTGGATCTCGGCCTTCAGGAGGGTCTCCGAGCGGGTCGCGTCGCCGATCACCGCGACGAGGCCGTCCTCCGCCGCCGTCAGCACCGCCTTCTTCTGGGCGTCCACGACGACGATCCTGTCCTTCGCGATGCCCTGTCCGACCAGGGTCTCGGCGGCGTGCCGGCCCTTTGTGCCGTAGCCGACGACCACGACGTGGTCGCGCAGGCGGGAGCGCCAGCGGTGGACGCGGACCTGTTGGCGGGTGCGTTCGGTCAGGACCTCCAGGGTGGTGCCGACCAGGATGATCAGGAAGACGACGCGCAACGGGGTCACGACGAGGATGTTGACCAGCCGGGCCGTGTCGCTGACCGGGGTGATGTCTCCGTAGCCGGTCGTGGAGAGGGTGACGGTCGCGTAGTAGGCGGAGTCCAGGAGGTCCACCGAACCGTCGGAGTTGTCGTTGTAGCCGTCGTGGTCGAGGTAGACGATGAACGTCGTCAGGGCCAGCACGAACAGGGCCAGCAGGAGGCGGCGCAGGACCTGCGCGAGCGGGGGGACGCCGTTGCGGGTGGGCATCGTGACCGCGCGGCTCGCCTCCGCGTCGTCGCGGATGTCGGAGCGCGAGCGGTACCAGAGGGAGCGGAACAGGGAGAGCCTGCTCAGCTTCGTCGGTGGTCGTAGCTGGTCCTTCAACGCGTGCCCCCCTGGGGTGGTGATCCGGTCGGTGGGCACCATGGTTGTCTACGTCTCGCCGAGTTTCCCGGAGGCCCTCCTTGCGTGACCACACTGTCGTCGTCGGCTTCGGCACGAAGGGGCGTTCCGCGATTCGGACCGCCTGCGCGGCGGGGCTGCGCAAGGAGCAGGTCGTGGTGGTCGATCCGAGTGCGAAGGTGATCGAGGCGGCGACCGCGGAGGGGTACGAGGGGGTCGTGGGGGACGCGACCCGCAGTGACGTGTTGCGGCGGGCCGAGGTGCACAAGGCGGGGCGGATCATCATCGCGACGCAGCGGGACGACACGGCCGTGCTCGTCGCGCTCACCGCGCGGCAGTTGAATCAAGGGGCGGTGATCGTCGCCGCCGTGCGGGAGGAGGAGAACGCGCCCCTGCTGCGGCAGTCCGGTGCCGACGAGGTGATCACCAGCGCGGGTGCGGCGGGGCGGCTGCTCGGGCTCTCCGTCCTCTCCCCCGCCGCCGGGGTGATCATGGAGGGGTTGTTGCGGCAGGGGAGTGGGCTGGACATCGTGGAGCGGCCGGTGACGCGTGCGGAGACCGGGAAGACGCCTCGGGAGACCGAGGATCTGGTGGTGAGTGTGGTGCGGGGGCATCGGGTGCTGGGGTACGACGATCCGGCGGTGGGGGTGCTGGAGCTGACGGACCGGGTGGTGACGATCGTGCGGGCGTCGGGGACTTCAGGGGCTTCCAGGGTGTAGCGGTGCGGGGCGGGCGGGGGCGGGGAGTAGCGTCGGGGCATGCGTGCGATCACTATTTCGGAACCTGGTGGGCCTGAGGCGTTGGTCTGGGCGGACGTCGCGGATGCGGTGGCCGGGGAGGGGGAGGTGCTGGTCGAGGTCGTCGCCGGGGCCGTCAACCGGGCCGATCTGCTTCAGCGACAGGGGTTCTACGACCCGCCGCCCGGGGCCTCCCCCTACCCCGGGCTCGAATGCTCCGGGCGGATCGTCGAGGTGGGGCCCGGGGTGAGCGGGTGGCATGTCGGGGACGAGGTGTGTGCGCTGCTGTCCGGCGGGGGGTACGCGGAGAAGGTCGCCGTGCCTGCCGGGCAGTTGCTGCCGGTGCCCAAGGGGGTCGATCTCGTGCGGGCCGCCGCGCTGCCCGAGGTCGCCTGCACGGTCTGGTCCAACGTGTTCATGATTTCTCATCTGCGGCCCGGGGAGACGTTGCTCGTCCATGGGGGGTCCAGTGGGATCGGGACCATGGCGATTCAGCTCGGGAAGGCGGTCGGGGCGAAGGTCGCGGTGACCGCCGGGTCCGTGGAGAAGCTGCGGCGGTGTGCGGAGTTGGGGGCCGATGTGCTGATCAACTATCGCGAGCAGGACTTCGTGGCCGAGGTGCGGGCGGCGACCGGGGGCGCGGGGGCCGACGTCATCCTCGACAACATGGGGGCGGCATATCTCGACCGCAACGTCCAGGCTCTTGCCGTCAACGGGCGGCTCGCGATCATCGGGATGCAGGGGGGTGTGAAGGGGGAGCTCAACATCGGCACGCTGCTCGCCAAGCGGGCTGCCGTCAGCGCGACGTCCCTTCGGGCTCGGCCGTTGGAGGAGAAGGCCGCGATCGTCGCCGCCGTTCGGGAGCATGTGTGGCCGCTGGTGTCCGAGGGGCACGTCGAGCCTGTCGTCGACCGGGAGATTCCGATGCCGGAGGCGGCTGAGGCGCATCGTGTGGTCGAGGGGAGCGGGCATGTGGGGAAGGTGCTGCTGGTGGTGCCGAGGTAGGTGAGGGGCGGCTGGGTGGGGCTGGGGGTGGGTGCGGGTGTGGTGGGTGGCTGGGGTGGGTGGGGTTGTCGCTCACCCGCGCTTGCGGGGTGCCGCTGCGCCCACCCGTGCCGCCCCATGGGGGTACCTCCAAGGCCCTTAGGGCACTGGGGGAGGCACGACTGCCCGCAGCTGGGTGGCGGGAGGAGACGTGGCTGCGGGTGGCTGAGTAGCTGCCTGCGGGTGGGGTTAGTTTCTGCGGAGGCGTAGGCCCACGAGGGCTAGGGCCATGCCGAGGCCCAGGAGGACCAGGCCGCTGCCCAGGGGGAGGATGCGCAGGGCTGAGCCTCGGGGGGTTCCCTGGGGGCGGGGGTGTTGTGGGGGGTTCTGCTCGCCGTTCGTTTTCTGGGCGGGCTCCGGCGTCTTCTCCGCGTCCGGCCTCTGCTGCTCCGGTGCCTCTCCGGCCCCCGAGCCGCCCGCCTCCGGCGTCCTCCCGGGCTCCGGCTTCTCCTCGGCCTCTGCGGGCCTCTCCGCCACCGGTGTGCCCTCGGCCTTTGGGGTCCTTCCGGCCTCGGGGGTTCTCCCCGGCTCCGGAGGCCTCCCCGCCTCCGGCGTTTCCGCCTTCGGGGTCCTCCCTGCCTCCGGAGCTCTCCCGGCCTGTGCGGGCCTCTCCGTCGGTGTCCCCTCGGCCCTCGGCGTCTCGTTCGCCTCCGGTGTTTGTTCCGCTCCCCTGCCCGGGTGTTCGCGGCCCTCTCCCGGTGCGCTGCCGGCTCTGTCCGGGGTGGCTGTGGGGGTGGGGAGGGGGTGGAGGGAGAGGGTCGCGCACAGGAGCAGGCCCGCCGCGTGGGTGGCTGGGGTCACGATGGGCTCTCTCCTTACCGAGGGGAGTCGGACGGGTGCGGTGGGTGGTGGGGTCAGGCTCGCACAGGGACGGGTGCGCGGCATTTCGGATCGAGGCCGGTTGATCACTGGTGAAGGGGGCGGGCAGGTGGTGGAGTGGGTGGGTGCGAGAGAATGGCGGCATGGAGATGCCGAGGAACGAAAGGTCGCCGGAGAACGCCCAGAAGATCCTGGTCGTGGGCCAGGACGGCATGGCGCTCGGCGGGGTCGACGGGGACGACGACGCTCGGGAGATTCCCGTGACGGAGATGGTGGAGCAGCCTGCCAAGGTCATGCGGATCGGGAGCATGATCAAGCAGTTGCTGGAGGAGGTGCGGGCGGCTCCCCTGGACGAGGCGAGCCGGGTGCGGCTCAAGGAGATCCACGCGAGTTCGGTGAAGGAGCTGGAGGACGGGCTCGCGCCCGAACTCGTCGAGGAACTCGAACGGCTCTCCCTGCCGTTCAACGAGGACTCCACCCCGAGCGACGCGGAACTCCGCATCGCCCAGGCGCAGCTCGTGGGCTGGCTCGAAGGGCTCTTCCACGGAATCCAGACGACCCTGTTCGCCCAGCAGATGGCGGCACGGGCCCAACTGGAGCAGATGCGCCGTGCGCTCCCCCCGGGCGTGGGCCACGAGGGCGGCGAGGAAGGCCACTTCGGCGCCCGCACGAGCGGCCCGTACCTGTAACCGACGTAAGCCGCCGTCGTCGGCCTGAACCGGCGTCCGCCGAACCCATCCGCCGTCAGCCCGGCCGGTACCCCGGATCACCGAGGTGCCGGCCGTTCACGCGACTCCGTCGGAACCGCGTGTTCAGGACGCCGGGTTCCCCGTCGAGACGTTCAGCTGGATCTCCGGCATGTTCTTGGGGTCGACGTCCGTGTCGGCGGCCGGGAACTGGTTCATGACCGTCCCCTGGCCGAACGTGTTCTCGTCGACGTCGACCAGCTTGGGACGCCAGCCGGCGGCCTGGAGGCAGGC
Source organism: Streptomyces sp. S6 (assembly GCF_054880855.1). Taxonomy (NCBI): domain Bacteria; kingdom Bacillati; phylum Actinomycetota; class Actinomycetes; order Kitasatosporales; family Streptomycetaceae; genus Streptomyces; species Streptomyces sp. S6. The sequence goes on from NZ_JBTYMC010000137.1 coordinate 8,318, forward strand.
CTTCACGGAGTCGATGTTCTTGAACTTGAAGTTCGGCACCCGGATCTTGGCGGGGTCGTTGTACGACTCCTGGGGCTCGGTGCAGTTGTCCGAGTCGATCGTCTTGGACGTGTCCGGCCCCCGGTGCCCGGCGACGGGCCCGGAAGACGTGGTCGGCGACTCGCTGCCGCCCCCGCCCTCGTCGTCACTGCCGCCCCCCGCGTTGAGGGCGATGGCGACCAGCAGCGAACTGACGGCGACGACCGCGACGATCACGGACCCGACGACGACGGACCGGTTGCTGCGTGTGCCGCCGGAGGACCTGGTGGGCGGCGGGGGAGTCGCCGGCCCACCCCCCATCGCCGGAGCCCCTCCCATCGGGTACGTCTGAGCCCCGAAAGACGGAGCCGGCGTCTGGAACCCCTGCTGCGGATACCCGTACGACGGAGCCGGCGCCGGCGTCCCGTACGGCCCGGACTGCGCTCCGTACGGTCCCGGCGGAGGCGTCCCGACAGGACCGGGCGCAGGCGTCCCCACCGGCGGGAACACCGCCGACCCGACCCCCTGCCCGCTGCTGGCCGGCACCCCGGGCACGATGCTCGGCGGCGCCGCCTGGAAGGACGCGGCGACCCGCAGGCACTCCTCCCGCATGGCGACGGCGTTGGGGAACCGGTCGTTGGGGTTCTTCTTCAGCGCGCGGGCGATCAGCGTGTCCACGGCCGGCGGCAGCGAACTGTTGATGGAGGAGGCGCGCGGCGGCTCCTCCTGGACGTGCGCGTAGGCGATCGCCAGCGGCGAGTCCGCGTCGAACGGCAGCCGCCCGGTGACGAGCTGGAACAGCATGATGCCGACCGAGTAGAGGTCGGAGCGCGCGTCCACCGCCCGGCCGAGGGCCTGCTCGGGGGAGAGGTACTGCGGGGTCCCGACGACCATCCCGGTCTGCGTCATCGACGTCACCCCGGACTGCATGGCCCGCGCGATCCCGAAGTCCATGACCTTGACGACGCCGCGCTTGGTCATCATCACGTTGCCGGGCTTGATGTCCCGGTGGACGAGCCCCATCTCGTGGCTGATGTCGAGGGCCGCCAGCACGTCCGCCGTGATCTGGAGCGCCTTGTCCGCGGGCATCGCGCCCTGCTGCCGGACGTCCGTGTCGAGGACCGAGCCGAGCGGGCTGCCCTCGATGTACTCCATGACGATGTACGGCGTCGTCTCGCCGTCCGCCTGGTCCTCGCCGGTGTCGAAGACGGAGACGATGTTGGTGTGGGTGAGCTTGGCCACGGCCTGCGCCTCGCGCCGGAACCGTTCGCGGAACGCGGCTTCGCGACCGAGCTGGGAGTGCAGTGTCTTGATCGCGACCTGCCGGTCGAGGACCGAGTCGTAGGCGAGATGGACGGAGGCCATGCCGCCCTCGCCCAGCAGCCCTCGTACCTGGTAGCGTCCGCCGGCGAGCGACTGCCCCGTGAACCGGCCCTCAACGCCGTCGTGACCCATGTCTGCGCGTCCCCCATAAGCCGTCACAATCGGATGAGTGGGTGCTGCGACGGCGTTGATACCAGTTGATCCCATGCGTGAATCTCGGCCAAGTCTGCCTCAGGCCCCTCAGACGTCAAGCTCGGTGCCCGTTCCGTGACCGTACGCGAAAGAACAGCCGCACGAGCGTTACACCGGGGGTACCGCAGGTACACGGAATGTGCACGAGCACACATCAGGGAGCGGGTGTGAAGGGCCTCGTGCGAGGCCCTCACCGGATCGGGGGGTCTGCGGGAGGCTGTAGCGTGGCCGACGGAGACCGTGACAACACCGCGCGCACCGCGGGCAGAAACGACGGCGAGGACTGATGGCACAGCAGCAGCGCTCTCAGGGCCCGTCCGACCCCGAGGGCACTGACGGCGGTATGTCGGACGCGCCGGAACAATGGGGCAACGGCGGGCTGGTCGGCGATGGGCGGTACCGGCTCACGCGCAGGCTCGGCCGCGGCGGTATGGCGGAGGTGTTCGCCGCCGAGGACGTCCGCCTCGGCCGGATGGTCGCCGTCAAGCTGCTGCGCTCCGACCTCGCCGAGGACCCGACGTCCAAGGCCCGCTTCACACGTGAGGCGCAGTCGGTCGCCGGTCTCAACCACCACTCGATCGTCGCCGTGTACGACTCCGGCGAGGACGTGATGGCCAACGGCCAGGCCGTGCCGTACATCGTCATGGAGATCGTCGAGGGCCGCACGATCCGCGACCTGCTGATGAACGCCGAGGCGCCGGGGCCCGAGCAGGCCCTGATCATCGTCTCCGGGGTCCTTGAGGCGCTCGCCTATTCGCACCAGCACGGCATCGTGCACCGGGACATCAAGCCGGCGAACGTCATCATCACGCACAACGGCGCGGTGAAGGTGATGGACTTCGGCATCGCCCGCGCGCTGCACGGGGCGTCGACGACGATGACGCAGACCGGCATGGTCATGGGCACGCCTCAGTACCTCTCCCCCGAACAGGCGCTCGGCAAGGCCGTCGACCACCGCTCCGACCTGTACGCCACCGGCTGCATGCTGTACGAACTCCTCGCGCTGCGGCCCCCGTTCGTCGGCGAGACGCCGCTGTCGGTGGTCTACCAGCACGTCCAGGACATCCCCGTACCGCCGTCGCAGGTCTCCAACGGCGTCTCCCCGCCGGAGCTGGACGGCCTCGCGATGCGCGCGCTCGCGAAGGAGCCGGACGACCGGTTCCAGACGGCCGAGGAGATGCGCGGCCTCGTCCAGTACGCCCTTCAGATGCTGTACGACCAGGGCCCCCACACCGGCACCTGGAACACCGGCCCGGTCACCGCGCCGATCGCCGTGCACCAGTCCCCCGGCGGCTACTCCAGCACGACGATGATGCCGCAGGGCGGGCACGGGGGCGTGACCTCGCAGATCCCGCAGCCGATCCTGCCGCAGGGGTACGGCTCCGGCGACGACGGCGGTTTCGAGGGGCACGGCAATCACGGCGGCGGCGGGCGCGGCAAGCTGTGGATCCTCGCGGTCTTCGCGGTGATCGCCGTCGCGGCGGGCGTCGCCATCGCGCTCAACAACACCGGTGGCAAGGGCCAGGACGGGGGCACCAGTCCCTCACCGTCCATCTCCACCTCCACGACCGCGAACTCCACGACCCCCTCGCCGTCCGACACCGAGACCGACAACTCGGACAGCGAATCGGACGACAACAGCAGCACGTCGGGCGGCAGCGGCGGCTACACCCGGCCGACGACGCCCACCCCGACTCCGACGCCGACGGAGACGGAGGAGGAGAGCCCCGACCCGACCCCCACGCGCAACACTCCCTCCCAGACGTCCGACCCCACCACGGGCGACACCAGCAACGGTTCGACCAACCAGGGCACCACGGGTAGCTCCACCGGCGCGAACAACGGCGGTACGAACAACGGGGGGACCACCGACGGCGGCACCACCGACGGCGGCGGCACGACGCTGGGGCTGTCGGGCGGCACCGGCCAGTAGGCATCAGCCGTCCGAGGCGGGCTCCTCCGTGTGCACCGTCGCGTACTCCGGCGTCACCCACACGTACACCGGCTCCGCGGGCGCCTGCCCCGGGAACAGGGCGCGCTCCTCCGGCGTCGGCTCGGCCCGCTCGCAGGGCCCGACGACCTGGACGGACCACTGGTCGGCCGTACCGGTGCCGTAGGCGACGATCTGGCCCGCGCAGGTGCTCTGGTGCCCGCACAGCCGCAGCAGCAGCCGGTCCGCGACGACGGCGTGCCGGGCCGTGGCCAGGAAGGGCAGGGCCCGGACGCTCGCCGCGACCTGGCCGTGGTCGGCGCGGGCGAGGAGGTCGAGGGCCTGGCGGGTGTCGGAGGTGAGCGGCATGCCGTCCACTGTGGGCGCGGACGCAGGGACGGTGTAAGAGGCGTCGGCCCTTCCGAGAAGGGACGTAAGTCCCGAGTAAGTCCGGGTAAGGGAGCGGCGCGGAGGGCGCCGGCACCGGGGTGACGTTTCGATCTTCTTCAAAACGATGGACCCAACCGTTCCCGATCTTGCACGATCTTGATCGATCTCGACCCGTTCACACAACCTTGGGGGAATCATGCGCAAGATCGGTCTCGCCTTCGCCGCCGGAGTCGCCGGTGTCGCCGTCTTCACCGGATCCGGCTCGGCCCAGGCCCTGACCTTCAACAACGACGCCTGCCTGGACCTGCGACAGGTCCAGGTCTGCGAGAACGGCACCCTCTACCGGTTCGTCCAGCCGGCGGGTCCGACGCTGAACCCGTGCGGCATGCCGTGGCAGGCCGTGCGCGCCGGCTCCTGCTGACCCGCGCCACCGAAACCGAAGGGGGTCCACCCGAGCGTTCGGGGTGGACCCCCTTTCGCGGCTCAGCTCGGCCGGCCCGCCTGCATCCGCGCCACGTACGCCGCCGCCTGCGACCGCCGCTGCATCCCCAGCTTCGCCAGCAGACTCGACACGTAGTTCTTGATCGTCTTCTCGGCGAGGTGGAGCTCCTCGCCGATCTGCCGGTTCGTGAGGCCGTCGCCGATCAGCGCGAGGATGCGGCGCTCCTGCTCGGTGAGGCGGGCGAGCCGCTCGTCCTGCTTGGGACCGCCGTCGCGCAGGCGCTCCAGGACGCGGGCCGTCGCGACCGGGTCGAGGAGGGACTTCCCCTCGGCGACGTCCCGGACGGCCGACAGCAGTTCGTCACCCCGGATCGCCTTCAGGACGTACCCGGAGGCGCCCGCCATGATCGCGTCGAACAGCGCCTCGTCGTCCGCGAAAGAGGTCAGTATCAGACACTTCAGCGACGGGTCCTGGGACCGGATCTCCCGGCACACCTCGACCCCGCTGCCGTCGGGAAGCCGCACGTCAAGGACGGCGACGTCGGGCCGCAGGGCCGGAATACGGGCCAGCGCCTCGGCCGCCGTACCCGCCTCGCCGACCACCTCGACACCGTCCTCCACCGCGAGCAGCTCCCGCACGCCACGCCGGACGACTTCATGGTCATCGAGCAGAAAAACCCGGATTTCCGCTTTTTCGAGCACGAGATCAGTTTCACACGGAACCCTTCCCGTGGCCGGGGAGCGCGAGATAACGTGCCGTTGCTCCGGCCTCCTGCGAGGCTGTGACCAGGGCCCTTCACGGCTTTGCCGAATTTACTTGGAAATCCGAGTAAAAACGCAGGTCAGAAGGGGTTTCACAGAAATGTGGAGCACTGGGTAACGTGAACGTCGAAGGGCGCTCACCGGAGCAATGTCACGCCTGTTCCGGCCGAGTGGCACCCACCCCGTGCACGGGTGGCCGGAAACAGGTAGGCCGCACTGGACCCCGGCAACCCCGGGAGCCGGACCGACGGAGGAGCACACGTGACCGTGGAGAGCACTGCCCCGCGTACCCCGCGACGCAGCGCCGCAGGCAAGGCCGGTACCACCCGCAAGTCCGGCACCCGTGCCGCGGCTGCCGCCAAGAAGACCGGCACCGACCCCGAACTCGTACAGCTGCTGACCCCCGAGGGCGAACGGGTCGCGAGCGCCGAGTACGACAAGTACGTCGCCGACATCACCCCCGAACAGCTCCGCGGCCTGTACCGCGACATGGTCCTCACCCGGCGTTTCGACGCCGAGGCGACCGCTCTCCAGCGCCAGGGCGAACTGGGCCTGTGGGCCTCCCTGCTCGGCCAGGAAGCCGCCCAGATCGGCTCCGGACGGGCCCTGAACGACGACGACTACGTCTTCCCGACCTACCGCGAGCACGGCGTGGCCTGGTGCCGCGGCGTCGACCCGGCGAACCTGCTCGGCATGTTCCGGGGCGTCAACAACGGCGGCTGGGACCCGAACAGCAACAACTTCCACCTGTACACGATCGTCATCGGCTCCCAGACGCTGCACGCGACCGGGTACGCGATGGGCGTCGCCAAGGACGGTGCCGACAGCGCCGTCATCGCCTATTTCGGTGACGGCGCCTCCAGCCAGGGTGACGTCGCCGAATCGTTCACCTTCTCCGCCGTCTACAACGCTCCCGTGGTGTTCTTCTGCCAGAACAACCAGTGGGCGATCTCGGAGCCGACCGAGAAGCAGACCCGCGTCCCGCTCTACCAGCGCGCGCAGGGCTACGGCTTCCCGGGCGTGCGGGTCGACGGCAACGACGTCCTCGCCTGTCTCGCCGTCACCAAGTGGGCCCTGGAGCGTGCGCGGGCCGGCGAGGGGCCGACGCTCGTCGAGGCGTACACGTACCGGATGGGCGCGCACACCACCTCCGACGACCCCACCCGCTACCGGCTCGACGACGAACGGGCCGCCTGGGAGGCGAAGGACCCCATCCTGCGACTGCGTGCCTATTTGCAGACGCTGGAGGGTTCAAACCACACGGACGAGGGATTCTTCGCGGAACTGGAGGCCGAGTCCGAGGCGTTGGGCAAACGAGTGCGCGAAGCGGTCCGCTCGATGCCGGACCCGGACCGGTTCGCGATCTTCGAGAACGTGTACGCCGACGGGCACTCGCTCGTCGACGAGGAGCGAGCCCAGTTCGCCGCCTACCAGGCGTCGTTCACAGAGGTAGAGGGGGTCTGAGACATGGCAGTGGAGAAGTTGGCAGTGGCCAAGGCGATCAACGAGTCGTTGCGCCGCGCCCTGGAGGAAGACCCCAAGGTGCTCGTCATGGGCGAGGACGTCGGCAAGCTCGGCGGCGTCTTCCGCGTCACCGACGGCCTTCAGAAGGACTTCGGCGAGAGCCGCGTCATCGACACCCCGCTCGCCGAGTCGGGCATCGTCGGCACGGCCATCGGCCTGGCCCTGCGCGGCTACCGCCCGGTCGTGGAGATCCAGTTCGACGGCTTCGTCTTCCCCGCGTACGACCAGATCGTCACCCAGCTCGCGAAGATGCACGCGCGCTCGCTGGGCAAGGTGAAGCTCCCCGTCGTCGTCCGCATCCCCTACGGCGGTGGCATCGGCGCGGTCGAGCACCACTCCGAGTCGCCCGAGGCGCTCTTCGCGCACGTCGCGGGGCTGAAGATCGTCTCGCCGTCGAACGCGGGGGACGCGTACTGGATGATGCAGCAGGCCATCCAGAGCGACGACCCGGTGATCTTCTTCGAGCCGAAACGGCGGTACTGGGACCGCTCCGAGGTCGACACGGAGGCGATCCCCGGCCCGCTGCACAAGGCCCGGACGGTCCGCGCGGGCACCGACCTCACGCTCGTCGCGTACGGGCCGATGGTGAAGGTCTGCCAGGAGGCCGCCGACGCCGCCGCCGAGGAGGGCAAGTCCCTGGAGGTCCTCGACCTGCGGTCGGTCTCGCCGCTCGACTTCGACGCGATCCAGGCGTCCGTCGAGCGGACCCGGCGGCTCGTCGTCGTCCACGAAGCACCCGTCTTCTTCGGCTCCGGCGCGGAGATCGCGGCGCGGATCACCGAGCGGTGCTTCTACCACCTGGAGGCGCCGGTGCTCCGCGTCGGCGGCTACCACGCCCCCTATCCGCCGGCACGCCTCGAAGAGGAGTACCTGCCGGGGCTCGACCGGGTGCTCGACACCGTCGACCGTGCCCTGGCGTACTGAGGAGAGGGACCGTGACGACGATGACTGACACCGGGGTACGCGAGTTCAAGATGCCGGACGTGGGCGAGGGGCTCACGGAGGCGGAGATCCTCAAGTGGTACGTCCAGCCGGGGGACGTGGTCTCCGACGGGCAGGTCGTGTGCGAGGTCGAGACGGCGAAGGCGGCTGTGGAGCTGCCGATCCCGTACGACGGGGTGGTGCGGGAGCTGCGGTTCCCGGAGGGGACGACCGTGGACGTGGGGGTGGCGATCATCTCCGTGGCGGTGGGGGACGGGGGTGTCGTCGAGGTGCCGGCTCAGGTGACGGCGGCTCCTGCCGTCGTCGAGGAGAAGCGGCAGCCTGTGCTCGTGGGGTACGGGGTGGCGGCGTCGTCCACGAAGCGGCGGCCCCGTAAGGGGGTCGCGGAGGTGCCGACGGCTGCGGCGCCTGCCGTGCAGGCGGAGTTGAACGGGCATGCGGCGCCTGTCGTGCCTGTCGTGCCGGAGGTTCCCGCCGGGGCCGAGCGGCCGTTGGCCAAGCCTCCGGTGCGGAAGCTCGCGAAGGACCTGGGGGTGGATCTGGCGACGGTGACGCCGACCGGGCCCGACGGCGTCGTCACGCGGGAGGACGTCCACAAGGCGGCGACTCCCGTCGTCGAACCGGCAGTTGTCGCCGCCGTGCAGGGTTCCGCCTCCGCTCGGGAGACCCGGATCCCCGTCAAGGGCGTCCGCAAGGCGACGGCCGCCGCGATGGTCGGCTCGGCCTTCACCGCGCCGCATGTCACGGAGTTCGTGACGGTCGACGTGACGCGGACGATGAAGCTGGTCGAGGAGCTGAAGCGGGACAAGGACCTCGCGGGCCTGCGCATCAACCCCCTCCTCCTGATCGCCAAGGCGCTCCTCGTCGCCATCAAGCGCCACCCCGAGATCAACGCCTCCTGGGACGAGGCCGCCCAGGAGATCGTCCTCAAGCACTACGTCAACCTCGGCATCGCCGCCGCGACCCCTCGCGGCCTGATCGTCCCGAACATCAAGGACGCCCAGGACAAGACGCTGCCGCAACTTGCCGAGGCCCTCGGAGAGTTGGTCACAACAGCGCGGGACGGCAAGACGTCCCCCGGCGCCATGCAGGGCGGCACGGTCACCATCACCAACGTCGGCGTCTTCGGCATCGACACCGGCACGCCGATCCTGAACCCCGGGGAGTCCGCGATCCTCGCCGTCGGCGCGATTCGGCTCCAGCCGTGGGTGCACAAGGGGAAGGTGAAGCCGCGACAGGTGACGACCCTCGCGTTGTCCTTCGATCACCGGTTGGTGGACGGGGAGCTGGGGTCGAAGGTGCTGGCCGATGTGGCGGCGGTGCTGGAGCGACCGAAGCGGTTGATCACCTGGGGGTAGGGGTGTGGGGACGCCTTCGCGTCCCCTCAACTCCGCCGGGCCTCCCCGGCATGTTGCTCCAACCAGCCCTATCCGTAAGGGAATCACCCCTCAACCGGCGCCGCCTGCGGAGCCACCGGCAACGGTCGTCCCCACACCCGGAACGCCGCCTCCAGCACCGCGTCCGTCAGCCGCCCGGCGGACTGCCGGGTCCGTGCGCGGGGTTGGGCCGCCGCCTGACCTTGCGCCCGCACCCGGCTGTCGTACGGCACTTGGACGACCGC
>NZ_JBTYMC010000138.1:0-17225 GCF_054880855.1 Streptomyces sp. S6
CCGCCCCAGCCGCCGCCACCCTGGCCGCCGCCGTAACCGCCCTGGCCGCCGCCACGGGCACCGCCGCCACCGCCACCGCCACTGGTCTTGGTGACCTTGGCCGTGGCGCTGCGCAGGCTGGGGCCGACTTCCTCGACGTCCAGCTCGTAGACCGTGCGCTTGACACCCTCACGGTCCTCGTAGGACCGCTGCTTCAACCGGCCCTGCACCATGACGCGCATGCCTCGCTGGAGCGACTCCGCGACGTTCTCCGCCGCCTGGCGCCAGACCGAGCAGGTCAGGAAGAGGCTCTCGCCGTCCTTCCACTCGTTCGTCTGGCGGTCGAAGGTGCGGGGAGTGGACGCGACACGGAACTTCGCGACCGCCGCACCGGAGGGGGTGAAGCGCAGCTCGGGGTCATCGACAAGGTTGCCGACGACCGTGATGACGGTCTCGCCTGCCATTGGGGGAACCTCTCGGCGGGTTTGCTCTGGCTGCTTGTTGCTACTCGAATCCCGGGACCGGGTGAGCGGAAGCTCAGTGGGTCTCGGGGCGGAGGACCTTGGTCCGGAGGACCGACTCGTTCAGGTTCATCTGGCGGTCGAGCTCCTTGACGATCGCGGGCTCAGCCTGCAGATCGATGACCGAGTAGATGCCCTCGGGCTTCTTCTTGATCTCGTACGAGAGACGACGACGGCCCCAGGTGTCGACCTTCTCGACCTTTCCGTTGCCCTCACGGACGACGGAGAGGAAGTTCTCGATCAGGGGGGCGACAGCGCGCTCCTCCAGATCGGGGTCGAGGATGACCATCACCTCGTAGTGACGCATGTGGAACCCACCTCCTTTGGACTCAGCGGCCACGGTCGTTCCGTGGCAGGAGGGTTGTGATGCGTGCGCGACGATGCCTCCCGGCAGAGCCAGGACAGACACCGGCGCAGACCATACACACTACCCGCACACCCGCTTCCGGTTGAAATCAGGCCCCGTCGGCCGTCAATCTGTACACATCGGGTGTGTACGGCGCTACGATGCGCCGCCTTCCGCAGGAGGTGCCCCATGGCACAGGCATTGCGACCCAACACCGCCGGCTCTCTCTTCGCCACCGACGGCAAGCCCCACCCCCTCCAGGACACGCTGCTCGCGGTGACCCTGGTGCTCGGAGTGACGGCATTCGTCACGGCAATGTTCCACAACCTGCATCTGCTCAGTTCCTGGACCGGTCTGGTGGGGATCTTCACCGGCGCCTACGGACAGTGGGTCTCCGAGACCACCCGTGAGCGGTTCGGTCTGATCCTGGGCCTCGGCGCCTGTGCCGTCGGCTTCTTCCTCGGCATGGCCCACGGCGGCCTCTTCGGAGGCGTCATCGGCGGCTGAGAAGCCGCCACCGGCGGTCGGCCGCCGGTGGCGGCACCACCGTCCGCACCGTCCCGCGCGCCCGACGCGTAGGACGGCTACGACACCTGACGGACCGTGACGGCCGTACTCCGGCCCGAACGCAGGTTCCGTACGCCCAGTCGAGGCGCTCGCAGGGCGCAGTAGGCTTCGGCGCTAGAGCCGGAGCCCCTGTACCCATGGGGACACCCCAGCCCGAGGAGCGCCCCGAATGAGCCTGACCCTGAGGACGATCAGCCGCGAGCAGCATCTGGCGTACATCCAGAGCCTGCCTTCGGCGAGCCACATGCAGGTACCGGCATGGGCTGACGTCAAGGCGGAATGGCGTTCGGAGAGTCTCGGCTGGTTCGACAAGTCCGGTGAGCTGGTCGGTGCGGGCCTGGTGCTCTACCGCCAGCTCCCGAAGATCAAGCGCTATCTGGCCTATCTGCCCGAGGGCCCGGTGATCAACTGGTACGCGCCGAACCTGAACGAGTGGCTGGAGCCGATGCTCGCGCACCTGAAGCACCAGGGCGCGTTCTCCGTGAAGATGGGCCCGCCGGTGATCATCCGCCGGTGGGAGGCCAACTCCATCAAGGCGGGCATCCAGAACCCGGACGTGAAGCGGCTGCGCGACATCGAGGCCGACTTCATCGAGCCGCGCGCCTTCGAGGTGGCCGACAAGCTGCGCCGGATGGGCTGGCAGCAGGGCGAGGACGGCGGCGCCGGATTCGGTGACGTCCAGCCGCGCTACGTCTACCAGGTGCCGCTGGCCAACCGGTCCCTGGAGGACGTCCACAAGAACTTCAACCAGCTGTGGCGGCGCAACATCAAGAAGGCCGAGAAGGCCGGCGTCGAGGTCGTCCAGGCCGGCTACCACGACTTGGAGGAGTGGCAGCGGCTGTACGAGATCACGGCCGTCCGCGACCACTTCCGGCCGCGCCCGCTGTCGTACTTCCAGCGCATGTGGTCGGCCCTCAACTCCGAGGACCCCAACCGGATGCGGCTGTACTTCGCCCGCCACAACGGGGTGAACCTCTCCGCGGCGACGATGCTGATCGTCGGCGGGCACGTCTGGTACTCCTACGGCGCCTCCGACAACATCGGGCGCGAGTTCCGGCCGTCCAACGCGATGCAGTGGCGGATGCTGCGCGACGCGTACGCGCTCGGCGCGACGGTCTACGACCTGCGCGGCATCTCGGACTCGCTGGACGAGACGGACCACCTCTTCGGTCTGATCCAGTTCAAGGTCGGCACGGGCGGCCAGGCGGCCGAGTACCTGGGCGAGTGGGACTTCCCGCTCAACAAGCTGCTCCACAAGGCCCTCGACATCTACATGTCGCGCCGCTGACGTCACGTTCAGTGCTTCGATAGCCCTGACACACCGCACCCCTTCTGACACTCCGCAGCCCCGAGAAAGGTTCCAGGTCCGGCCATGGCGCTCACCCTCTACGTCGACACCGCGCGCTGGCGGGCGCACCACAAGCACGTGCAGGACCAGTTCCCGGGGCTCGTCCCGGTCTGCAAGGGCAACGGCTACGGCTTCGGGCACGAGCGGCTGGCGGAGGAGGCGACCCGGCTGGGCTCGGACGTCCTGGCCGTGGGTACGACGTACGAGGCCGCGCGGATCAAGGACTTCTTCGGCGGTGACCTGCTGGTGCTGACGCCCTACCGGCGCGGCGAGGAGCCCGTCCCGCTGCCCGACCGGGTGATCCGCTCGGTGTCGTCCGTGGACGGCGTGTACGGGCTGGTGGGCGCCCGGGTGGTGATCGAGGTGATGTCCTCGATGAAGCGGCACGGCATCAGCGAGCAGGACCTGCCGCAGTTGCACGCCGCGATCGAGAACGTCCGCCTGGAGGGTTTCGCGATCCACCTGCCGCTGGACCGCACCGACGGCTCGGACGCGGTCGAGGAGGTCATCGGCTGGATGGACCGGCTGCGCGCGGCCCGGCTGCCGCTGCACACGATGTTCGTGAGCCACCTCAAGGCCGAGGATCTCGGCCGGCTCCAGCAGCAGTTCCCGCAGACCCGTTTCCGGGCCCGGATCGGCACCCGGCTGTGGCTGGGGGACCACGACGCCACGGAGTACCACGGCTCCGTCCTGGACGTCACGCGTGTCGCGAAGGGCGACCGCTTCGGCTACCGGCAGCAGAAGGCGGCCTCGGACGGCTTTCTGGTGGTCGTGGCGGGCGGTACGTCGCACGGCGTGGGCCTGGAGGCCCCGAAGGCGCTGCACGGCGTCATGCCGCGCGCCAAGGGTGTCGCCCGAGCCGGTCTCGCCACGGTGAACCGGAACCTCTCGCCGTTCGTCTGGGCCGGCAAGCAGCGCTGGTTCGCGGAGCCGCCGCACATGCAGGTGTCGATCCTGTTCGTCCCCTCCGACGCCCCGGAGCCGAAGGTCGGTGACGAGCTGGTGGCCCATCTGCGGCACACCACCACGCAGTTCGACCGCATCCTCGACCGCTGACGGCAGGCTGAGCACGCCGAGAACACCGAGAAGGCCGTACCCGGGAGCCCCGCGTACGGCCTTCTGCGTAGCCCATCAGGGCCGTTCGCCCACAGCGAACACCCCGCTAGCTCTCCTTGCCCCAGCTGACCTGCGGTCCGTCGAGGGGCTCGTCCCTGCGCGCCGAGACCCCCACCCCGCTGAGCACGAAGCGGTCCTCCGCCCCGTCCAGCACCCCGCCGGACGGATCGTCGTCCCCGGACTGGCGTACGACGTCCCGCTCCGGCATGAGGATGTCGCGGACGACCATCCCGCAGAAGTAGAGCGTGCCCAGCAGATGGAAGACGATGGCCCAGCGGTAGCCGACCTCCGAGAGGCCCTTGTGGGCGTCTCCGCTGGTCGTGTACGCGAGGTACATCCAGATCCCGAGGAAGTACGCGACCTCGCACGCCTGCCAGACGAGGAAGTCCCGCCACTTGGGCCGGGCGAGCACGGCGAGCGGCACCAGCCACAGGACGTACTGCGGTGAGTAGACCTTGTTGGTGACGATGAACGCGGCCACCACCAGGAAGGCGAGCTGGGCGAAGCGCGGTCGGCGCGGGGCGGTCAGGGTGAGGATCGCGATGCCCAGGAAGCACAGCAGCACCAGCAGTGTGGCCAGCGTGTTGACGCTGTCGGTGGTGAGCGGGTCGGAGGAGGTCTGGGCCAGGATCAGCCAGAAGGAGCCGAAGTCGACGCCGCGTTCCTGGCTGAACGTGTAGAACTTCGACCAGCCGTCGAAGGCGAAGAGCATCACCGGCAGGTTCACCACGAGCCAGGCGACGGCCGTGCCCGCGAGGGCCTTGCCGAAGTCGCGCCACTTCCCCGCACGCCAGCACAGCAGGAACAGCGGGCCGATGAGGAACACGGGATACAGCTTGGCGGCCGTGGCGAGCCCCAGAAGGATCCCGAAGGCCAGGGAGCGGCCCCGCGCCCACATCAGCATCGCCGCGGCCGTCAGAGCGCCCGCCAGCAGGTCCCAGTTGATGGTGGCGGTCAGCGCGAAAGCGGGCGCCAGGGCGACCAGCAGACCGTCCCAGGGGCGGCGGGCGTGCGTGCGGGAGACGCAGACCGCGATGACCGCGGCGCAGATCATCAGCATCCCGGCATTGACCATCCAGTACCACTGTTCCTGGTGCTGGATGGTGCCGCTGTGCGGGGTGAGCCAACTGGCCACCTGCATGAACACCCCGGTCAGCACCGGGTATTCGAGGTACTGCATGTCCCCGGCGAACCTGTCGAAGTACGGCACAAGTCCGTCGGCGAAGCCGCGTCCCTGGTACAGGTGCGGGATGTCCGAGTAACAGGCGTGCGTGTACTGCGTGCTGGCGCCGAAGAACCAGCCACCGTTGTAGCAGGGTGCCTTCTGGATCAGCCCGAGGGCGAACATCCCGATCGCCACCAGCGCGACGACCCGTACGGGGTTCCACCAGGACGTCCCGAGCAGGGCACGCCGGCCGATGGGGCCGCCGATCAGCTCACTGCCGGCCGCGGCGATCCGGTCTTCCTTGGTGGGCCGTACCGGATCGGTGGGCCGTACCGGGTCCGGCTCGTGCGCGCTCGCTTGCGTCGGTTCTGGACTGGGCATGGCGCACATCCTGCCGTACCTGCCCAGGAAAAAACCGAGGGCCGCCGCACCTCGTCCGGTGCGACGGCCCTTTCGGCCAAGGGGACGATCTACGTTTCACGTGAAACATCGCGATGTTTCACGTGAAACACCCGAGTCGGGTGAGAGCGCCGTTATCCGCTGGTGCTGCTTCCCCCGTTGTTCCCTCCGTTGCCGCCGAAGAGACCCGAAGAACCTCTGGAGGTCTCCCCGGTGTCCCCGGTCGGTGACGGTGACGAGCTGGGATCGGTGCCGCCGTCGGTGCCGCCGTCCGTGGTGCCCCCGTTCGTGCCGCCGTCGCCGCACCCGAAGCCGAGGGCGCCGCAGGTGTCGGACGGGCTGGGAGCCGTGGGAGAGGGGCTGTTCTCGCTCGGCGTGGGGCTCGGCGACTCGCTCTCGTCCTCGCTCTCACTGGCCGAGGGCGTCGGGGACGGCGACGGATCCGCGTTGATGACCTCGCCGATGGGTTCCGGCGTCGGGAACGGCTCCGAGGGCTGGCCCTTCAGGGCCTCGTCCATGTAGTCGTGCCAGATCTCGGCCGGGAACGAGGCGCCGTGGATCTTCTTCTGGCCACCCGTGCCGAACATCTTCAGGAACTCACGGTTCTTGTTCGTCTCGTCGTCGTCGTACCGGAACATCGTGATCGCGGTCGACAGCTGCGGGGTGTAGCCGACGAACCAGGCGGAGCGGTTGCCGTCGGTGGTACCGGTCTTGCCCGCCACGTCACGGCCGGAGAGCTGGGCGGCCGTACCGGTGCCCTTGTCGACGACGGTCTTGAGGATGTCGGTGACGTTGTCGGCGACCTTCTTGGTGAAGGCCTCCTTGCTGACCGTCTCGTGCTTGTAGTTCACGCCCTGGCCCGTGGCCTCCAGGACGGAGAACGGCTCGCGCTGCTTGCCGCTGGCCGCGAAGGTGGCGTACGAGGACGCCATGCGGATCGCGCTGGGGTCGGAGATGCCGATGGAGAACGACGGGAAGGTCGTACCCGTCAGGCTGCCCGGCTTCAGGCCCGCGCTGATCGCGGCCTCCTTCACCTTGTCCAGGCCGACATCCATGCCGAGCTGCACGAAGGCGGAGTTCACTGACTCGCGCATCGCCTCGCGCAGGTCGACCTTGAAGTCCGGCGGATTACCGAGGGAGACGTCACCGTCGTTGGTCTGGAGCCACTCTCTGCCCTTGTCGTCCTTCCAGACCGACCTGTCGTACTCCTGGATCTTGAGCTTGTTCTTGCCGCTGAACATGCTCTCGGGGGAGACGATGGTGCGCTCGTCCTGGGCCTGGGACGTACCGAGCTCCGGGTTGCGCACACCCCAGGTCATCGCGGCGGCGAGAACGAAGGGCTTGAAGGTCGAGCCGACCTGGGCACCGGTCTGGTCGGCGTTGTTGGTGAAGTGCTTGGTGGAGTCCTCACCGCCGTAGATCGCCTCGATGGCGCCGGATTCCGGGTTGACCGAGGCCCCGCCGAACTGGACGTGCGTGTCCGTGTCCGGGCGCTTGTCGGGCTTGATGTTGGCGTCCTGGACCGCCTTGACCGACTTCTCCAGCTCCAGGACCTTCTTCTTGTCGAAGGTCGTCTTGATGGAGAGGCCACCGCGCTGGAGCCGGTCCGCGTTGATCCCGGTCGTCTCCTCGTTGGTGACGAGGTAGGCGTTGGCGAGGTCGACGAGGTAGCCGATCTGGCCCTTCAGGTTGGTGTTCGAGCGGGGGTTCTGCCACGGAGGGAGCGTGGTGTACCTCGCCCGGGTCGCCGCGTCCAGGTGCCCATACTCGACCATCTTGTTCAGGGTGTCCTGCATCTGGCGCGTAGCGCGCTCGGTGTTCTTCTCGGCCGAGGCGTTCGGGTCGACGGACGGCAGGCCGGCCGGGTCGTAGTACGTCGCGCCCTTCAGCATCGCCGCCAGGAAGGCACACTCACCCTCGTTGAGTTCCTTGGCCTTCTTGTTGAAGTACGCGTGCGCGGCGGCCTCGATGCCGTAGGCGTTGCGCCCGTAGTAGGCCGAGTTCAGGTACCCGGCCATGATCTCGTCCTTGGAGACATTGGCGCCGACCTTGATCGACACGAAGATTTCCCTCAGCTTCCGGGAGATCGTCTGCGACTGGTCGGCGAGCATGGCGTTCTTGACGTACTGCTGGGTGATGGTGGAGCCACCCTGCGTCTGACCGCCCCGCGCCATGTTGAAAACCGCGCGGCCGATGCCCTTGGGATCGATGCCGCTGTCCGTGAGGAAGCTCTTGTTCTCCTGCGAGATCACCGCGAACTGCATGGCCTTGGGGATCTGGGAGAGGTCGACGATCTGCCGGTTGGTCTCACCACCGGAGGCGACCATCTGGGTGCCGTCGCTCCAGTAGTAGACGTTGTTCTGCGCCCTGGCCGTCTTGTCGATCTCCGGGATGCCCACGAAGGCGTACGCGACACTCGCCGCGGCCATCAGGCTCCCGAAGAAGGCGAGGCACAGGCCCGTGACGAGCTTCCAGGACGGCATCCAGCGCTGCCAGCCGTACTTGTCCTGCCGCGGGTAGTCGATCAGGCGCTTACGGCCGGACGGCTGACGCCCCCTGCCGCGTCCTGGTCCTGGATCAGGTGCCCTGCGGCGTCCGCCGCCGGTGGCTCTCTGTGCCGCGCGCCGGGCGTCGGCGCGACCGCCGTACGACTGGTCCTCGGCTCCGGACTGGTACAGACCGTCGGAAGGGGACCCCACGTCTCCTCCCGGCGCCGCACGGCGGCCGGAGGACGTGCCGGACTGGCCGCGCCGGGCCGCGGCACGTCCGCCTCCTTGCGGCTGCGACTGTTTGCGACGGTGCTCGCTCATCGAACGACTACTCCTCGGGCAGGCGCACCCGTGCGCGCCTGAAAACAACGGCGGCTTTTTTCCGGTCCCCCCGATGTACGGACGCGGCCGGTTTCGCATTCATCCGTACGGCACCGGAGGCGACGGCGCCCTCTGGCGGCACATGGCTCCCAGTGGTCTGCATGGCGCACAGACTACGCACCGTCAAAACCCGTCGAGCTCCGAAGTTCACCCCAAATCAGGCAAGTTGATTCCAACGTTTCGGTGATGTGATCCCGTTCACCGATCTCCCTCTTGTCGGGTCCGGAAGGTCGTTCTATCGTCGTGATGTATCGAGTCGATACATCGGAGCGGCATAGACGTCCCGGGAGCGGAGGAGGAGTGGTGAGCCGACGGTCCGGAATCCTTGAGTTCGCCGTCCTCGGCCTGCTCCGCGAGTCCCCGATGCACGGCTATGAGCTGCGCAAACGACTCAACACCTCGCTGGGCGTGTTCCGGGCCTTCAGCTACGGCACGCTCTACCCCTGCCTCAAGACGCTGGTCGCGAACGGCTGGTTGATCGAAGAGGCGGGGAACACCCCCGAGGAAGCCCCGGCCGCCCCGCTCACGGGCCGCCGCGCCAAGATCGTCTACAGATTGACGGCGGAGGGCAAGGAACACTTCGAGGAACTCCTCTCCCAGACCGGGCCCGACGCCTACGAGGACGAGCACTTCGCGGCTCGGTTCGCGTTCTTCGGGCAGACCTCCCGCGATGTGCGGATGCGCGTCCTGGAAGGCCGGCGCAGCCGTTTGGAGGAACGGCTGGAGAAGATGCGCGCCTCGCTCGCGCGCACCCGGGAGCGCCTCGACGACTACACGCTCGAACTCCAGCGCCACGGGATGGAGTCCGTGGAACGCGAAGTGCGCTGGCTGAACGAGCTGATCGAGAGCGAGCGGGCGGGCCGGGACCTCAAGAGCCCCGCCCACGGAGAACCCGCTCGCGACACCACAGAGGGAGCGCCGGGCGTCCTGCCCCGGCCCAGGGACACCCCTGGTCCGGATACGCCCGGCGACACCACCATGTGAAGCCCCTGCCAGGGCCTCACTCATACACACAGGGAGCAACCGGAATGGGTTCGGTTCGCGTAGCCGTCGTCGGTGTGGGCAACTGCGCCGCGTCGCTGGTGCAGGGAGTCGAGTACTACAAGGACGCCGACCCGGCGTCGAAGGTCCCCGGCCTGATGCATGTCCAGTTCGGTGACTACCACGTCAAGGACATCGAGTTCGTCGCCGCGTTCGACGTGGACGCCAAGAAGGTCGGCCTCGACCTGGCGGACGCCATCGGTGCCTCCGAGAACAACACCATCAAGATCTGCGACGTGCCGCGCACCGGTGTGAAGGTCAAGCGTGGCCACACCCTCGACGGTCTCGGCAAGTACTACCGCGAGACCATCGAGGAGTCCGAGGCCGAACCGGTCGACGTCGTCAAGATCCTGAAGAAGAAGCAGGTCGACGTCCTCGTCTGCTACCTCCCCGTCGGTTCCGAGGCCGCGGCGAAGTTCTACGCCCAGTGCGCCATCGACGCCAAGGTCGCCTTCGTCAACGCCCTCCCGGTCTTCATCGCCGGAACGAAGGAATGGGCCGACAAGTTCACCGAGGCCGGTGTCCCGATCGTCGGTGACGACATCAAGTCGCAGGTCGGTGCCACCATCACGCACCGTGTCATGGCGAAGCTCTTCGAGGACCGGGGCGTCATCCTGGACCGCACGATGCAGCTGAACGTCGGCGGCAACATGGACTTCAAGAACATGCTGGAGCGCGACCGGCTGGAGTCCAAGAAGATCTCCAAGACGCAGGCCGTCACCTCGCAGATCCCCGACCGGGAGCTCGGCGAGAAGAACGTCCACATCGGCCCGTCCGACTACGTCGCCTGGCTCGACGACCGCAAGTGGGCCTACGTCCGCCTGGAGGGCCGCGCGTTCGGCGACGTCCCGCTGAACCTTGAGTACAAGCTGGAGGTCTGGGACTCCCCGAACTCCGCCGGCGTCATCATCGACGCGGTGCGCGCCGCGAAGATCGCCAAGGACCGCGGTATCGGCGGCCCGATCCTCTCCGCGTCGTCGTACTTCATGAAGTCCCCGCCGGTCCAGTACTTCGACGACGAGGCCCGCGAGAACGTCGAGAAGTTCATCCGCGGCGACGTCGAGCGCTGAGCAACACGCGCTGAGCAACACCCCGGCGGGTCATGTTTCACGTGAAACACAGCCCGCCACCCCATGAAAATTCGCTCCTGCCAGGGCTCTGAAGGAAGGTCCCCGGGTCATCCGATCCGGGGACCTTCCCCCATGTGAGGCTGTTCCCATGTCCGTCGTCAGTGATCTGCGCGTCCTGCTGCGCCTCGGGAACTTCCGCCGACTGCTCGCCGTACGGCTGCTCTCCCAGTGCGCCGACGGCGTCTACCAGGTCGCGCTGGCGACATACGTCGTCTTCTCACCGGAGAAGCAGACCTCGCCCGGCGCGATCGCCTCCGCGATGGCGGTCCTGCTGCTGCCGTACTCCCTCGTCGGCCCCTTCGCCGGCGTCCTCCTCGACCGCTGGCGGCGCCGTCAGGTCTTCCTGTACGGCAACCTGCTGCGCGCGGCCCTCGCCTCGGTCACGGCCGTGCTGATCCTGGCGAATGTGCCGGAATGGCTCTTCTACGGCTCCGCCCTGTGTGTCACCGCCGTCAACCGCTTCGTCCTCGCCGGGCTCTCCGCCGCACTGCCTCGCGTGGTCGACGCCGAGCGGCTGGTCATCGCCAACTCCCTCTCCCCGACGGCCGGAACGCTCGCCGCGACCGCAGGCGGCGGGCTCGCCTTCGGCGTACGGATCGTGGCCTCCGACTCCGACGCTGCGGTGGTCCTGCTGGGCGCGGCGCTGTATCTGTGCTCGGCGCTGATGTCGCTGCGGATGGCCGTCGAGCTGCTCGGCCCGGATCAGGGGACGGTCCAGCCCCGCCTGTCGGCCGCCCTGGACGGCACGGCCCGGGGGCTCGCTGCGGGCGTACGGCATCTCACGGCACCCTCGCGTCGGACGGCCGCCTGGGCGCTGGGCTCGATGACCCTGATGCGGTTCTGCTACGGCGCCCTGACCGTCACGGTGCTGATGCTCTGCCGCTACGCCTGGTCCTCGAACCCGGACGACGGTCTCGCGCTGCTCGGTCTTGCCCTCGGCATCTCCGGCGCGGGCTTCTTCGTGGCAGCCGTGGTGACCCCGTCGGCGGTGGGGCGGCTCGGTCCGGTCCGCTGGATCGTCGTCTGTGCCGCCGCTGCCGCAGTCCTCGAACCGGCGCTGGGTCTCCCCTTCGCCGAGATCCCGATACTGGTGTTGGCGTTCCTCCTGGGCCTCGTCAGCCAGGGCGCGAAGATCGCCACTGACACGATCGTCCAGTCCGCCGTCGACGACGCCTACCGTGGCCGGATCTTTTCGCTCTACGACGTCCTCTTCAACGTCGCCTTCGTGGGCGCGGCCGGTGTAGCGGCCGTCATGCTCCCGCCGGACGGTCGTTCAATCGCGCTGGTGATAACAATCGCCGTTATCTACGCGGCAGTAGCAGGTACTATGCGGCGATTTACCCGTTCTTAAGTTTCACGTCAAGATCACAGATCGGTTTTACGTCACGGCAGTGTCAGTGGTGACCTGTACTTTACGTGGGTCTTATCTCGCGCCTCGACGCATCCACGCTCCATGGCGCATCCACGTTCCAGGGGGGACCTTCAGCATGACCACTCCGCCGCCGCAAGGCCAGAACCCGTTCGCCCAGCAGCCCGCGCCGATGGGGCAGACCCAGCCGTACGGCCAGTACCCGGGCCAGGGCGCTCCGGTTCCGCCGCCCGCGCCGCCGAAGCGGAACAAGAAGCTGGTCCGCGTTCTCAGCACCGTCGGGCTGATCGTGGTCGCCATCGTCGTCAAGGTGGGCATCGGCATGGTGTTCAGCAGTGACACCGAGGCCGAGGGCACCTCGGTAGGCGCCTGCATGTACAACAAGGGCGACAACAAGGACAACGTCGATCTCGTCGAGGTCGACTGCACGTCGAGCCAGGCCAAGTACAAGGTGGTCCAGAAGTTCGACGACACGAGCGACAGCTCGAAGTGCGAGGCCGTCAAGGAGGCCACCATCTCCTACTACCAGATAGGCGCCGGCCACAACGTCGTGCTGTGCCTGAAGGACGTCTGAGCGAGTCGGCCGACGGCTGACGGGTAGAGCCAAGGGCAGACACAGCCAAGAGGGGCGATGTTTCACGTGAAACATCGCCCCTCTTCATGTCCTGGTCTTCATGTCCTGGCCCGAGGAACCGCCGACCTATGTTTCACGTGAAACACACTCCGGCCCACCCCCTCAGCCCTGCTCCGCCCACCACTCCTTCAGCGCCGCCACCGCAGCCTCATGCTCCATCGGGCCGTTCTCCAGCCGCAGCTCCAGCATGTGCTTGTACGCCTTGCCGATGGCCGGCCCCGGAGTGATACCGAGGATCTCCATGATCTGGTTGCCGTCGAGGTCGGGGCGGATCGCGTCCAGCTCCTCCTGCTTGCCCAGCTCGGCGATGCGCTCCTCCAGCTCGTCGTATGTGCGGGAGAGGCTGGCGGCCTTGCGCTTGTTGCGGGTCGTGCAGTCGGAGCGGGTCAGCTTGTGGAGGCGGTCGAGGAGGGGACCGGCGTCGCGGACATAGCGGCGAACAGCGGAGTCGGTCCACTCGCCGACGCCGTAGCCGTGGAAGCGCAGATGGAGCTCGACGAGCCGGGAGACGTCCTTCACCTGGTCGTTGGAGTACTTCAGGGCCGTCATGCGCTTGGTGGTCATCTTGGCGCCGACCACCTCGTGGTGGTGGAAGGAGACGCGGCCGTCCTTCTCGAAGCGCCGGGTGCGGGGCTTGCCGATGTCGTGGAGCAGGGCCGACAGCCGCAGGACGAGATCGGGGCCGTCCTCCTCCAGGGCCATCGCCTGTTCCAGGACGATCAGGGTGTGCTCGTAGACGTCCTTGTGCCGGTGGTGCTCGTCGCTCTCCAGGCGGAGTGCGGGCAGCTCGGGCAGAACGCGGTCGGCGAGGCCGGTGTCGACGAGCAGGGTGAGGCCCTTGCGGGGGTGCTCGGAGAGGATCAGCTTGTTCAGCTCGTCCCGGACCCGCTCGGCGGAAACGATGTCGATCCGCTCGGCCATGTCCGTCATCGCGGCGACGACCTCGGGGGCGACCTCGAAGTCGAGCTGGGCGGCGAAGCGGGCGGCCCGCATCATCCGCAGAGGGTCGTCCGAGAAGGAGGCCTCCGGGGTGCCCGGGGTCCGCAGGACGCGTGCCGCGAGGTCGTCGAGGCCGCCGTGCGGATCGATGAACTCCCGCTGCGGGAGCGCGAGTGCCATCGCGTTGACGGTGAAGTCCCGGCGGACGAGGTCCTCCTCGATGGAGTCGCCGTAGGACACCTCGGGCTTGCGGGAGGTCCGGTCGTACGCCTCGGAGCGGTACGTCGTCACCTCTACCTGGAAGCCGTCCTTCTGGGCCCCGACGGTGCCGAACGCGATCCCCACCTCCCACACCGCGTCGGCCCACGGGCGGATGATCTTGAGGACGTCCTCGGGGCGGGCGTCGGTCGTGAAGTCGAGGTCGTTGCCGAGCCGGCCGAGCAGCGCGTCCCGGACCGAGCCACCGACCAGGGCAAGAGAGAACCCGGCCTCCTGGAAACGGCGGGCGAGGTCGTCGGCGACGGGGGCGACGTCAAGGTTGTCTTTATTGGCGTTCGGCACAACAGAAAAGGGTACGTGGCCAGGGGGACCACAGGCTCCCCGATTACGGTCCGTCGGCGCCGGTGCGGAGCCGGGAAACCTCGTGAAGGCAGCCCGCCCGATACCTCCACACAACCCGCGCCCACCCCGCCCGAGGGCGCTCCCCTATATAAGGGCCCCTTTATACAGCCCTATTAGGGACAGCCCGCCCCCACTTTCCGATCTTGTGGACCAGTCCGCGGCACTTACCTTCAGCGCGCCTCGTTACCATGCGTGGACGCACATTCCGACGACCACTGACCGATGACGAGGGACGGGCGAACGCGTGGCCGAGGCGGCAGACATCCCGGGGATGACCCCCTCACCTGCCCGCCGCTGGCTGCGGCGCACCGGAGCACTGCTCACGAGCGCGCCTCTGCTGGCCGGGTTGCTGCTGCCCGCTGCCACGACGGCGCGGGCAGCCGCGCCCGAGGCCCCCAAGGAGGCGCCCGACGCCGGCACGGTGTCCGTCGCCCTCGACTCCCTCACGCCGAACGTCCCCACCGACGGCGACACGCTGACCGTGTCCGGCACGGTGACGAACAACGGCAAGCAGGCCGTCACCGACGCCCACGTCGATCTCCGCGTCGGCTCCGCGCTGACCACCCGCTCGGCCGTCGCCGACGTCGCCAAGCGCCCCGACGCGCTGTCCGGAGCCACCGGCAGCCCACTGGGCGGCGCGTACACGGCCAAGTTCGCGAAGCTCACCCCGGGCGTGGCCCAGCCGTTCACGATCAGCGTCCCGGTCGACAAGCTGAAGCTGGGCGGCGACGGGATCTACCCGCTGGGCGTCACCCTCTCCGGCGAGACGGCCGCACAGTCCTGGGACCAGGTGCTGGGCGCGCGGCGGACGCTCCTGCCGTGGCAGCCCGACGAACCGGACGCGAGCACGAAGACGACGGTCCTGTGGCCGCTGATCTCGACCGTGCACGTGACGGCGGAGACGGGTTCGAACCAGCAGCAGACCCCGGTCTTCCTGAACGACGACCTCGCCGCGGAGATCTCCCCCGGCGGGCGCCTGGAGCAGCTCGTCTCGCTGGGCAAGACCCTCGACGTCACCTGGGTGCTCGACCCGGACCTGTTGGCCTCGGTCGACGCGATGAGCGGCGGCTACCGCGTCCTTGGCCAGGGCGACACGACGGTCGCGGGCACCCACCAGGCCGCCGCCAAGGCGTTCCTCGCCGAACTCCAGGGAGCCGTGACCGGCAAGGAGGTCGTCACGCTCCCGTTCGCCGACCCCGACCTGGCCGCTCTCGCCCACAACGGCACGAACGTCACGAGTTCGCTGAGCCAGCTCAAGGCCGCCACGGACGTCGCCGCGACGACCGTCGAGACCGTCCTGCACACCACGCCGAGCACCGACTTCGCCTGGCCGGTGAACGGCGCCGTCGACCCCTCGATCGTCAAGGTCGCCACCTCCGCGGGCGCCGACAAGGTGATCGCCCGCAGCGACAGCCTGGAGGACGACCTGTCGTACACGCC
Organism: Streptomyces sp. S6; assembly: GCF_054880855.1. Taxonomy (NCBI): domain Bacteria; kingdom Bacillati; phylum Actinomycetota; class Actinomycetes; order Kitasatosporales; family Streptomycetaceae; genus Streptomyces; species Streptomyces sp. S6. The sequence continues at coordinate 15,486 of NZ_JBTYMC010000138.1, forward strand.
CTCCGCGGCCCGTCCGATCGGTGGCGGCACCACGGCGGTCGTCGCGGACTACCGGCTGTCGACGGCGTTCCAGGGCGATCTGACGACCGCTTCCGACGCCACGCTCGCGGTGCAGAACTTCCTCGCGCAGAGCCTCGCCCTGAATCTCCAGACCGACAAACAGCGCAGTGTCGTCGTCGCGCCGCAGCGGATGCCGGACGCGAGCCAGGCGCAGGCGTTCGCGAAGGCTGTGGCGGCGCTTCAGGGCACCTCCTGGTCGCAGCCGCAGGGGCTGTCGGCGACGGCGGCGGTCAAGCCGGACCCGGGCGCCGCCACGAAGGTGCCGGGCAGGTCGTCGTACTCCTCCTCGTTGCACAAGCAGGAGATGTCGAAGACGGCGTTCCAGGACATCGCGAACACGCAGACCAAGCTCGACAACTTCAAGGTGATCCTGACCGACGAGTCGCGGGTCGTGACACCCTTCGGGCGGGCCATAAACCGTGAGATGTCGACGTCGTGGCGCGGGCGAGGTCCGGCGGCGAGTTCCTACCGGCAGGGCGTCGCGTCGCACCTGAAGACGCTCACCGACCAGGTCAGGCTGATCGACAAGTCGGAGACCAAGCTCTCCGGGCACAGCGCGACGATCCCGGTGACCGTGCAGAACAGCCTGGTCCAGGGCGTCGACCACCTCGTCCTGCGGCTCACGTCGACGAACCCGACGCGCCTGGAGATCTCCGGCCACGACTACGACGAGCAGCCCGTCACGGTCTCCGGCGGGCACAGCACCAGCGTGAAGTTCACCACGTCCGCCAAGGCCAACGGCCAGGCGACGGTGGTCGCACAGCTCTTCACCGAGGACGGCCAGCCGTACGGCGACGAAGTCGTCTTCGACGTGCGGGTCACGGAGATCACGGCCACGGTCATGCTGGTCATCGGCGGCGGTTTCCTGCTGCTGGTGCTGGCCGGCTTCCGGATGTACACCCAGCGCAAGCGCGCCGCCGCCCGCGCGGCGCAGAGCGAGCAGGACAGCGAGCAGGACGGCGACGGCGAGACCGCCGCCGAGCCCACCGAGGAGTCCACCGCCCGGCCCGGGGCAGACGACCCGGAGCAGCCGAGTGACGAGACACCGGACACCGCAGCGGAAAGCACGGACCCGTCCGGCACGGGTGAGAGAGTGGACCGTTGAGGATGTCGTGGCCGGTCGGCCCGGGACGATGAGGTGGGGTAACCATGAACGCGCCGTACGACGGTGACCGCGGCCAGGCCGTGGGCGGCTCGGGCCACCCTGAGAGCCCGCCGCCGCCCGAGCACGGCCAGGTGCCGCAGCAGCCCGCCGACACCTACCTCCAGGACGCCTTCGCCCAGGACCCCTACCGCGCGCAGGACCTCACCGCGCAGGACCCGGTGACCGAGGCGCTCTACGACCGTGCCGCGCACCCCCCGCCGCCCCCCGGCACCTACCCCTCCCAGCCGCTCTACGGCCAGCCGCAGCAGTCGGCGTACGCCCCCGACCCGCAGGTCTGGGCCCAGCCGCCGGCGCCCGAGCCGGAAGGCCCGACGCAGTACCTGCCGTACGGCGACGACGCGCGCACCACGCAGTTCGTGGGCGTCGACGACCTCGTCACGCACTCGGGCGAGGAGCACCACGATGGATCGGCACCGCCCCGGTGTCGATCCACTCCTTCACCTCCTCGTCCGTGAGGACACCGGTGGCGAAGAACTTCTTCGCGATCTCCTTCTGCTCGGCACTGGCCTTCGAGG
>NZ_JBTYMC010000139.1:0-17165 GCF_054880855.1 Streptomyces sp. S6
CGGACGGCTGCCGGAGCGGGCCGCCGAGATCGACCACCGGCTGGTGTCACTGCGGACCCGCGCGCAGGCCCTGACGACCCGCGCGGCGCAAGTCGACCCGATTCTCAGCGAGTTGCGCCGCCGGTTCGCCGCGGCCTGCTGGCAGGACCTCCAGCGGGTGCCCGAGCAGGCCGCCGAGAACGTCCGGCAGGCCGAGGCGAGGCTGAGCGAAGCACAGGTCGCGCGGGATGCGCAGCGCTGGCCGGACGCGGCGTCGCTGCTGTCGACGGTCCGGGCGCTGCTGAACGCGACGGACGAGTCGGTGTCGGCTGCCGGGGATCGGCTGACCAGGCTGAACGCCGTGCAGAAGGATCCTCAGCAGGAGATCGACCGGACCCGTTTCGCGATCCGGGACGCCCAGCGGCTCGCGATGACCGGCCGGACCACCCCCGACCCCCGGCACGCCCGTCCGCTCGACGAGTCGGTGGCCCGGCTGGAGAGCGCGGTCGCCTCTCTGGAGGGACGCCACCCCGACTACTGGCACTTCCTGACCGAGACGGAGGCCGTGCGGCAGGCGGTGGCGCGGGTGGTGTCGCAGATCCGCGAGGAGCGGGGTACGGGTCACTGACACGCGCGAGGCCCGTCACCCCCGGGGAGGGGGGACGGGCCCGTAGTACCCGAGACCTAGGGGATCAGGTGCGGTACGCGTAGTAGTACGCGTTCGGGTCCGACGCCAGGATGCTGGCCAGCGAGCGCCGGTAGGTGTTCGACGAGTGGTACGTCATGTACGGCATGCCGCCCGAGACGAACGACACGATCATCGTGTGGTCCTTGGAGCCGTCCCGGTCGAAGTCCATCTGGAGGACGTCGCCGACCTGCATCTGGTAGACGTTCGCGAGCGGCGTGGAACGCTTGGCGTTCTGGGTGAACCAGGACCACTCGTTGACGCCGACGAAGGAGTGCGACTGGATGTCCTTGTTGCCGAACCACTTCGTGTAGTCGTCCACGTAGCCCGGGGCGTGCTTCCAGCCGCCGGCCTTCAGGGACTGGCTGACGAAGTTGGTGCAGTCACCGCCCGCGCCGTGCCCGTTGAAGTTCGGGTACTCGGGGTTGTAGTTGCTCCAGTACTTCTCGGCGTAGGCGGCCATCGCCTTGTAGTCGTACGTCCCGTTGGTGGTGTTCTTCGGGACGGCGACCGGGTTGCGCGTGGTGGCGGCGCGCGGCGCGGACGGCGTGTCGCCCGCGGCGGCCGTCTTGACGGTGGCGACGGCGGGCTTGACGACCTGGTTGACGGCGGGGCCGCCCGTGTCGGTCGAACGGACGCCGGAGAGCTGCCAGTTGCCGCTCTGGTCGGCGCTGAAGGTCAGCTCGTGGTGGGCCTGGAAGCCGGTGGTGGCCGGTTCCTTGCCGGTGTTCTTCTCGTAGGTGAGGGTCGTGGTCTCGGTGACCTTCGCCTTCGCGGTGCGGCCCGTGACCTTGACGGTGTCGAGGCTGACGGTGGTCGCGCCCTTGCTGTACTTCTCACCGAGCTTCGCCAGCGTGGCCTTGCGCCGGGTCAGCGTGGTGAGGGTGGTGCTCTCGGTGCTGTTCTGCTTCGCGGACAGCTTGACGCGCCCCGAGAAGCCCTTGGCGGCGGGCTTCTTGCGGTTGCCGTCGACCAACGCGTCGGTGCGGTCCGTGAAGACCGCGTCGGCCAGCTTCTGGAAGGTCGCCCTGGTCTTGGCGTCCACCGTGGGGTTGCTCGGGGTCGCGGCCCCTGCTGACCAGGTCGGCAGGAGTGCGACACCCGCGGCGACCGACGCGGCGGTCGCCGTGAGTATCGTGACGCGACGCCGCGAACGGCTCAATTTCCTTGACTTCACGGATAGTTCCCCTCTGGCCCGGCGGGGGAGGGATGCCGGGTAGCGGAATCCTTGCATGCCATGTGTGGCAGTTGTGAAGGGGGTTGGCCTCCGAGCCGCAAGCTGTTATGAGACCGTCACTGGACCACGGTTGACCAGTCCGGGCTCTGGGCAGGATCAAGGGTTCGGAGCCGGTCGAGGTTGTCCGGTTTCTGAACATCCATCCAGTCCGCCAACTCCTTGAAGGACACGCACTTCACGTCCTTCTTGGTGCACATGTTCTTGATCGCCTGATCGACGGCCTTCATGTAGATGCCGCCGTTCCAGTCCTCGAAGTGGTTGCCGATGAACAGGGGCGCGCGGCTGCCGAAGTAGACCCGGTTGAAGCCCGCCATGTAGGTGTCGAGGGTTTCCTGTTCCCACTGCGGGTACTTGGCGGGATCGCCCTTCACCTCGCCGTTGGACTGGTTGTACAGGAAGTTGAAGTCCATCGACAGGCCTTGGTACTTGCCGCCCTCGTAGGGCAGCATCTGGAGCGGGAAGTCCCAGATGCCGTCCTTCTTGTCGGGCCACACCTGGAACTTGCCGGGCGAGGAGGCGTCGTAGCGCCAGCCGTAACTCTTCGCCGCCTTCAGCAGGTTGGGCTGTCCCTCCAGGCAGGGCGCGCGCCCGCCGGTGACCTCCTTGCGGAAGTCGAAGGGCAGCGGGTCCATCGACTTGAAGCCGGTGTTGGTCTTCCACTTCTCGGTGAAGGCGTAGAACTGGTCGATCTCGCTCTTCCACTCCGCGACGCTCCAGTCCTTGCCGCCCTTGGCGTCGCAGAAGTGGCCGTTGAAGTGGGTGCCGATCTCGTTGCCCTCCTGCCAGGCCCGGCCGAGCTGTTCCAGCGTGGTGCGGATGTGCTCGTCGGTCGCGTAGCTGATCGCCGCGCTGCCTCTGGGGTGCTGGGGCGGGTTGTAGAGGCTCTTCTTGTCCTTCGGCAGCAGGTAGATGCCGGTGAGGAAGAACGTCATGTGCGCGTCGTACTCCTGCGCCATGCTGCGGTAGTGGGAGAAGAGCTGGTCGTCGCCCTGGAGCGCGCCGTCCCAGGAGAAGACGACGAACTGGGGTGGTTTCTGACCGGGCTTGAGCGGCTCCGGCTTCAACTGCCCTTTCTGCGGGCCGGTGTAGGAGGTCGAGCCGTCCCCGAGCACCTTCGTTCTGCCGTCCCAGGGCTCCTCGGTCTCCTTCACCGTCTGTCTGTCGCCCGTCCCCTCGGCGGCCGTCGGTGTGGTCCGGTCGGTGCGGGAGAGCACCATGTACCCCGCGACGAGCGAGGTGACGACGAGGAAAGCGGCCAGGGACAGGAACCCCGAACGCCGGGCGACGCCAGGGGACTTGGGCGGGCGCGGCTCGGGAGCCTTGCGGCGGCGGCCCGACGGTTGCTTCATGTGCGGCTGCTCATTCTGCTGGGGGACAGGGGCTGGTCGGCGGGGTCCGCCCCGGTGGTCAGTCGAGCGGACTCGTGGCCCGCGACCAGATGCCGTGCGGAACGCTGTCGGCGGTGGTTCCGGCGACGCCCTCCAACGGCAGTGGTTCGAGGCTCTTGGTGAGGTCGATGCGGTAGACGACGACGGCGGTGGAGACCTTGTCGGCGGTGCCGATGTACCAGGCGGCGGTGTCCTTCTCGGTCGTCCCGTACTTCCCGGCGACCTTCCCGGCGCCGGACGCGGCGGGGTGGGCTGTCCGGTAGGCGTCGGTGAGGGCGTCGGTCACCTCGCCGGCCACCTCCTCGCTCATCGCCCGCTGGCTGCCGGGTCTGGCGAGGTCGACCTGGCCGCCGTTGCGGGTGAGTTTGCGCACCGAGTACGGCTCGGTGTGGGTGCCGCCCGCGGCGAACGTGGAGTAGCCGCTCGCCATCCGGATCGCGCTCGGTGTGGAGCTGCCCGTGGACAGGGCGGGCACCATCGCGCCGATGCTGGAGGAGAGCAGCCCCGAGTCCTCGGCGGTCTTGCGGACCATGTCGAGGCCGGTGTCCATGCCGAGTTGCATGAACGGCCCGTTGACGCCGAGCGCGAGGGCTCTGCGCAGGCTGATACTGCCGTACGACCTGCCGTCGGCGTTCTTCGCGGCGACCGGCTTGCCGCTGCGGTCCCAGTAGGGGCCCTCCGGCGTCCGGATCAGCGCGCCGTTGTTCCCGTCGTACAGGCTCTGGGGGCTGACCTGTTCGACGGGTCCCTCGCGGGTCTTGCGGACGCCGTGTTCGAGACCTGCGGCGTAGACGAACGGCTGGAACGCCGAACCGGCGGGCACGGTCGTGGCGTTGGACTCGTTGTAGCCCTGCGTACGGTGGTCGGGGCCGCCGTAGACGGCGATGATCCGCCCGTCGGCGCCCACGGAGGCCGCGCCGTAGTGGACGGCCTTCGCGTTCTTCGGGTCGTCCTTCTGGGCCTTCCGGCGGGCCTTCGTCACCTCGTCGGTGAGCTGGGTCTCGCGGTTCCTGTCGAAGGTCGTGTAGATCTGATAGCCGCCGAGATCGAATTCCTTGTCGGAGATGTTCGCGGCCTTCTTCACGTACGACGTCGCCAACTCGACGAGATAGTCGGTCTGTTGACCCGTGTCATAAAGCGGGTTGCGTTTGAGGGGGTCCGGGAACTTCGTGTACTTCGCGCGTTCCTCTTTGGACAGTTTGCCGAGTTCGACCATCCGGTCGAGGATCCACTTCCAGCGCACCTCGGCGCGCTTGTGGTTGGCGGCGTTCAGCGTCGGGTCGTACAGGCCCGCGCCCTTGAGGAGCGCGGCGAGCATCGCGCCCTCGCTGGCGTTGAGTTGGCCGACGTCCTTGCCGTAGTACGCCTGGGAGGCGCGCTGGATGCCGTAGGTGCCTCGGCCGAACCAGCTGGTGTTCAGGTAGCCCTGGAGGATGTCGTCCTTGCTCATCTGGTTGTCCAGCTTGAGCGCGATCATGGCCTCGGTGAACTTGCGGCCGACGGTCTGGTCCTGGTTGAGGTAGACGTTCTTCACGTACTGCTGGGTGATGGTCGAGCCGCCCTGGGTGTCGCCCGAGCCGACCGTGCGCAGCAGGGCGCGGCTAATACCTTTGAGGGAGATACCCGGGTCGCTGTAGAAGCTGGCGTTCTCGGCGGCGATGGCCGCGTTGCGGACGTTCTCGGGGACGTCCTTGAGCGGCATGTCCTGGCGCTGTACCCAGCCGGTACGGGCCATCGGGGCGCCGCTGGCCCAGAAGAAGACGTTGTCCTGCTGTTTGGCGTAGGAGTTGATGTCGGGGATGTCGGTGGCCGCGTAGGCGACGCCGAGGAAGACGACGCCGAGGCCGGTGGTGGTGAGGGCGGCGCCGGCCCACTGCCGCCAGGAGGGCATCCAGCGGCGCCAGCCGTCGCGGTCGGGGCGCGGATAGGCGGGGCGCAGACGGCGGGCGTGGGGGGCGAGCGCGCCGGCGAGGCGGCGGGCCGGGGACGGCCGCAGCTCCTTCTTGCGGGCCAGTCTGCTGGCCCCGCCGGAAGAGTCCGCGGCCTCGGGTATCTCCAGGTCCGCGACGCGCAGTTGCATGGTCTCGTCCGCCTGGAAGGAGGCGGGGACCTTCAGCTGCATGGTCTCGTCCGGACGCGGGCCCGCAGCCGGCTTCCGGGGCTCATCCCCCTGCCCCCGCCTGGTCACGACAGCGTCTCCCTCCGCATTCGTGGGTGCCGCGCAGAGGAACGCACCGAGCGTACGGGGAGCTTTTCGGTCACCTTGTGCGGCTGCGAAGCCCCCCGCGTCCCCCCGACCTCGCGGCTCTCGCGGCCCACTCAAATTACCAGTGCTCTTCGCAAGTTCTCCACACAAGAAAGTGACAGAAATGAACGCAATCACTGCGTACGGCGGAAACCGGAGGGAGCGACTTCGTCACACTCCTTCCTCGGGCGGGGGGTTACCACAGGTACTACGGGGGCTACGGGTACTACGGGTCCTACTTGAGGTAGACGATCCCGTCGGTCGTGACGGTGGGACGTCCGGCGGTGGCTCGCACCACAATCTTCAGCGTGTGCTTCGCACTTGCCGCCCAGCTCTTCGTCCAGACGGCACTCCGGTAAGCGGTTGTGGCGGATTTAAGATCGATTGTGGCGGCCTTCGCCCCTTCGAGATAGATGTCCGCCTGTCCGGAGGTCGCCGCGCGCGACACCACCCAGCCGACCGACCGCCCGGTGAACGTCCAGGTGAGCGACGCGTTCTTCGCGGTACTGGTGAGCGATCTCCCTCCCAGGTACCCCGTGGCCGACTTCGCCGTCCAGGCACCGGACTTCACGGCCGCCGTCTCCTGCACGATCACCGGCGTCCCCGACACCGAGGCCGCCGCGGAGTTCCCGAGGGTGTCGTACGCCCGCAGCGCGGTGCCGTCCGCCGCACGAGATTCGGCTTCACGGGGAAGGTCAGGGCGGCCGCATCGACGACGACGGCGCTCCCGGCGCCGGTCACCGCCCGTGCCGCCCGTCACGCCCTGCACGATCAACGTCCCGCACACGGCCCCCACCAACGCGCTCTCATATGGAACCGCTGACCTTTCACACTCGCGTGCGTCACGTGAAGAGTGCGCGATTCCCTCAAAGATCAACTACATGATCACGCCAACCCTGTGATCATGACCAAGCCGTTAGCCTTTGAGGCATGCCTCGTTACGAATACCGGTGCCGGACTTGCGGCGACACGTTCGAGTTGTCCCGACCGATGGCGGAGTCCGCCGCCCCCGCGCAGTGCCCCTCCGGGCACGGAGACACCGTCAAGTTGCTGTCCGCCGTGGCGGTGGGGGGTACGGCCTCGACGCCGTCGTCCGCGCCCAAAGGGCAAGGGGGCGGGGGGTGTTGTGGTGGGGGTTGTTGCGGGTGAGGAGTAGGGGGGTGTGGTGGGGGGCCGTGTGCGGGTGCGTGGGGGCCGTTCACGCCCATGCGGCGGAGCCGCATATCGACACAGCCCCGCGCCCCTGAGAGACGCGGTGCTGCCCATGGTTCAGTGCGGACCGTGGGTTGTTCGCGCAGTTCCCCGCGCCCCTGAAGGACTTGCGTTCCGCACGTGGTCGAGTGCGGGTCGTGGGTCGTTTACGCCCACGCGGCGGAGCCGCATACCGACACAGCCCCGCGCCCTAAGACTTGGCGCGCGCCGGTCCGAAAAGCGCGGCGCGCGCTTTGGTTTGAGGCATGGCTCCGTCGCGCAGACGCGATGACCTGCACTGGGCCACGCACAGCAACCACGTCACTTCCTCAGGGGCGCGGGGAACTGCGCAAAACCCACCGCGATCCGCACGGAACCATGGGCAGCAACCACGTTCCTCAGGGGCACGGCGAACTACGCGACCGGCCCACTGCGGCCCGCACGGAACCACCCACAGCACCCCCGTCCTTCAGGGGCGCGGGGAACTGCGCAAAACCCACCGCGATCCGCACGGAACCACGCACAGCAACCACGTTCCTCAGGGACACGGCGAACTACCGCGACCACCCCCACGCACCCGCAGCCTCACACCCCCAACCGCACCGCCTTCAAAAACTCCCGCAGGATTCGCTCCCCGGCCAGAACTCCCCGCTCGGGCAGGGCGGTTACGCCGGGGCCGGCCCACCCGGTGTCGGCCAGCTCTCCGTGCCCGGGGCGCCATGCGCGGTCGACGGCCTCCAGGAGGTCGGCGTCCAGCAGGGAGTCCCCGGCGCCGAGGCTCAACTCGGCCCCCGTACGCCGCACCACTTCCCGGACCGCCGCGCTCTTCGTCAGCGGCTTCGGGACGACGTAGATCTTGCGGCCCTGGAGGGACACGCCCCAGCCCAACTGCTCGGCCCAGACGGAGAGTTCCTTGACCCATTCGTCGGGGAGGAGTTCGCGTTCGACGACGAGGTAGGAGAACAGGTCCTCGGCGACGCGCTGTTTGCGGAGCCAGACGGGGTCGGTGTGAGCGGAGAGGTGGGCCTGGATCTCCGCGTGGGGGGCGCACTCCGAGGCCAGTCGGGAGGTGACCTCCGCCTGCCAGTCACCGTCGCTGACACCGTCCACCAGCAGGTGCCCCCCGTTCGCACAGATCGCGAACTTCGGTGCGGGACCGGGCAGGTTGATGCGGAGGTACTGCTTGCGGGTACGGGTCGTGGTGGGAACGAACACCGCCGTGTCACCGAGCTCGGAGAGCAACTGCGAAGCCGTCTCCGTCATGAAGGACAGCGGACGCGCCTCGTGGACCTCGACGCACAGGAGCCGGGGCGCGCGAGGGTCCGGCATCGTGAGGGCGAGGGCGGACGGGGAGTAGATCAGGGTCCGGTCGAGGTCGCTAGCGACTAGCACCGTCATCAGACGGCCACCGCCTTCCCGTCGGCGCCGGTGGCACCGCGTGTGTAGTGAGGATGGATCAACCCGACGCAGGTGTAGGGAAGTTCGGAGACTTCCTCGACGGGAACACCCCGCTGCTCGGCCAGCAGCCGGACATGTCCGAGGTCCGCCCCGGCCCCGGCGCGAGCGAGAATCTTCCACGGCACCCGCCGCAACAGCACCCGGGTCGTCTCCCCCACCCCCGGCTTCACGAGGTTGACGTCATGGATGCCGTACTCCTCGCTGATCCGCTCGACGGCCGCCCACCCCTCCCAGGTCGGCGTCCGGTCACTGGCGAGGAGTTCCTTGACGGCCGTGTCGACCGACTCCCCCACCTCGGGGAAGCGCGCGGAGACGGCGTCCAGGAAGGCGACGGAGACGTCGGCCCCGGCCAGCTCCCGGTAGAACTTGCCCCCGTGGAAGTCGTCGGGCCCAACCAGGTCCGCGCGCAGGACAGTCCGCGAAATCAGCCCCGACACCGTCGAGTTGAGGCATGCCGACGGGATCAGGAAGTCCTCGCGCGTGCCGTACGTCCGGACACAGGAACCGGGGTCGGCGAGGACCGCGATCTCCGGGTCGAACCCGGCAGGGCCGCCCGCCGCCTCGAACTCCTCGATCGCGGCGGCGAGTTCACGGGTGATCGCCCCCTTGCCGGTCCAGCCGTCGACGAACACCACGTCGGCCGGGTCGTGATGCTCGGCCAGCCAGCGCAGCGCGTTCGCGTCGATGCCCCGGCCACGCACGATCGACACGGCGTAGTGCGGGAGTTCGAGGCCGTGCCGGTACTGGGCCCAGCGGCGCATCAGGACGCCGACGGGGGTGCCGGCGCGGGCCAGCGAGACGAGGACGGGGTGTGGGGAGCGCTCCGCGAGGACCGTCTCCGTGACGACGCCGACCGCCTGCGCGAGGCGCTCCGCCGACTCCGTCAACGCGGTCTGGAACAGCGCCTGGTACTGGTCGCTCGGCTGGTACTCGATCGGCAGGGACTCCGCGTAGTGCGCGCCGCCGCTCTGCACGGCCTCCTCGCGTTCCTCCGTCGGCGCCTCCAGCGTGACGTCCGAGAGGTCCTGGAGCAGCCAGCCGACCTCTTCCGGCGCGTACGAGGAGAAGGCGGGGCCTCTGAGGGGCTCTGGCAGCATGCGGGGCCTTCCGGGCAGGTATGACGGGATCACCGCGAGAATCACCCGCGGGGTGTGCTGCGACAACTGGGCCAACAGGCCCTGAGGCGCGTGGAGTTCGGGTGTGTCCGCCGTCGAGTCGACCACCACGATCACCGCGTCGAATCCGGCGCCGGCGATGTTGTACACGTACCGGTCGCCGGGACCGTCCGCCGGGTTGTCGTGGGCCGGGAAGGTGAGGCGGGTACGGATCGCGTAGCCCGGGTCGTCCACGGCGAGGACCGGGGAGCGGGTCGTCGTGGAGTAGCGGATCTCGGCGTCGGCGATGTGCTCCAGCTCGTGGGCGAGGCGGAGGGGGGCGTACATGAGCTCTTCGAAGCCGAGGACGTGGACGCGGGTGGCGTCCGCCGGGAGCGCCTCGGCCAACCTGGCGACCATGGCCGGGAGTTCGGCGTCCAGGCGTATTCGGTGGTGGGCGGTGAAGCCGTGCCGGCCGCCGTCGGGGAGATCGAGAGGCCAGTGCAGGCCGACTCTGGTGACGGCGCCCGTGAGTTCGGTCTCCCGCACGTCCGAAGAAACGTGCTCGTACTCGGTGACCAGCGCCTGCCCCTTCGCCAGCACCCCCTCCGGCAACTCCACCGTCCCCGACGCCGTCGCCACCAGGTCGATCCTCGCGCCGATCTCCCCCGCGAACTCCTCCAGCCTCCCCGCATCCGCCTCCGACCTCATGTCCACCAACGCCACCACCACATACCGCCCCCGCGGATACCGCTCGTGCAGATCCCCGATCGTGTTCAACACCGTGTTCCCGGTGGAGAACTCGTCGTCGACCAGCACCAACGGCCCCTCCCCAGCCAGCAGTTCCGCATCCTCCGGCAGCAACAGGTGCGAGGTGGCGTGCGAGTGGGCCTCCTCGAAGCCCCCCGCCCGCCGAACTCCCTCCACCGGCCGCCGAGTCGAGTGCAGGTACGTCACGTCCCCCACCCCGTCCGCGACGGAATGCCCGAGCCCCGTCGCCGTCTCCGCATACCCCAGCACCACCGCCGACTCGGCGTCCGCGCCCAGGAGTTCACGCACCCGGCGCCCCAGGGCGAAGCCGTGCCCGTAGACCACCGACGGCAACTGCGGGACATGCTTGCCGAGGACGTTGGAGACGAGCAGATGCGCCCGCTTGGGGTTACGCCGCAGCGCGAGCCCCAGCATTCCGGGCAGGACGGCGTCGCCGGCCAACTCGACACCGAGCCGCTCGGCCACCCAACTACCGGACCAGACCTCGCCGTTCACTTCACTCCTCGACACATCGACCTCAGCCCGGTATCCCGGCCGCCAGCAGATCCACGAACCCGACGTCCTCCCGGGCCACCCCGAACACCTCGGCCCGCAGCATCGTCCGCTCGGCCCAGGCCCGGTGCGGCTTCACCTCGTTCATCTTGTTCGTGTACTGCGACCGCAGCACTCCCCCGCCACCCCGCTCGGGCCGCAGGATGTCGACGGCGTCGCTGTACTCCTCGTGGCTGACGACGGAGAGCGCGTGCACGGCCGGGACGTGCGAGGGGTGGATGCAGGTCTTGCCGAGGAGGCCGTTCGCGTGGTCGAGGGAGATCTCGCGCAGCAGGCCGTCCATCGCGTGCTCGATGAGGCGGTCGCGCAGCCCGGCGGCCTGCCCTTCGAGGAAGGGGCTGGCGCGCAGCTGCGGCTTGAACATCCGCTGCGGGACCCGGAAGTACTCCCAGACCGGCCCGGTGACGGTGAACCCGGTGCCGTCGGCGCGGCCGAGCATGTTGACGACGTCGGCGATCACGGACGCGACGATCTGGACGTCGTACGCGGTCATGTCGGGGGCGCGGCGCAGGCCGTAGGAGGAGCAGAAGTCGGTGACGCCGAGGCGCAGGGCGAGGACGCGGTCGCGGTGTTTCTCGACGGCGCGGGCGATGCCCTCCAGCGCCTCGACGCGGCTCTCGCGGTACATCAGCTCGGGCGTCTCCAGCACGGGCATCCCGAACAGCCGCCGTCCGCAGGACAGTTCGGCGGCGCTGAGGGCCTCCAGGAACGCCGTCCCGCGCTCCTCCGTGAACTTGGGGAAGACGAAGCCGCTGAGCAGCCGTACGGTCTCGCCGAGGCGGTGGACGAGGTCGGGGATCTGCTCGGCCGTGCGGACCCGGATGAAGAGGAGGGGGAGTTCCCCGGTGCGGGCGGCGAGGTCGGCGAACTGCCGGACGAGGTTCTCCTCGCCGGCGAGGACGTCGTCGTCGCCGATGGAGTCCTCCAGGCACAGGACCATGGAGACGACGCCCTGGGTGGCCTGTTTGATCACGTCGTCGGCGAGTTGGGGGCGGGTCGCCGGGCTGTAGAGCGTGGCGCCGAGGGCCGCGGAGAGCAGCTTGGCCGGGGAGTCCGTGCCGAACGCGCACGGCTCCTGGTGGAAGAGGCGGCGTCTCTCCTCCGGGGCGATATGCCCAAAATGACGCAATGTGTCTCCCCGTGACGGGCGGTGAAGCTGGTAGATCCTGTGAAACAGGTGACCGGTAATAGTACGTACCGATCAGTTCAAAAGTTCCCGCCGGGAATGAATTTCTGGTAACGCCGACCGGCACCGGCGCGTGGACACTTCCCCCCACGCCCGCGTCCGTCTCGCCTTGGTTGTCGTGATCAGCGACGAGAGGGCAGGATGACCGCATGACGCACGCGATGCTGAAGGGGTCGAACGTCCCGCTCGAAGCCGGTACCGTCCGCTCCGTCCTGCGCTGGACCCCCGGCCAGGGCGTGCCGGACGTCGATGCCTCCGCGCTTCTGCTGGGACCCGACGGACGCGTGCGCTCCGACGAGGACTTCGTCTTCTACAACCAGCCCCGCCACCCCTCCGGGAAGGTCTGGCGGCTCGGCAAGAAGCGCGTCGCCGACGCCCTCACCGACACCATCCAGACCGACCTCACCGGCGTCGAGCCCGTCGTCGGCCGGATCCTGCTCGTCGCCTCCGCGGACGGGGTCGCCTTCGACCACGTCCAGTCGCTCCAGATCCTGCTGTACGACGCGAACCTCACCGACGCCGAGCCGATTGCCGTTTTCGACGTCCGTCCCGAGACCGGCGAGGAGACCGTCCTGATCTGCGGCGAGCTGTACCGCAGGGGCGAGGGCTGGAAGTTCCGCGCGATCGGCGAGGGTTATTCGGACGGGCTGAAGGGGCTCGCCGTCAACCACGGCATCTCGGTGGACGAGTCGGAGGCCGAGGACCAGGAGACCCCACCCCAAGAGGAGCCCCCCGCGAGCCCCCAGACCTTCTCCCAGCCCCTCCCGCCCGAGCAGCCGACGACGCCCCCGCGCCAGCCGGCGTACGGCTACCCGGCCTCCCTGCCGACCTACGGCCAGGGTGCCCAGCCCGCGTACGGCTACCCGCAGGAGTTCAAGATGCCGCCGCAGGGACCGCAGTTCATCGGCCGTTGAAGCCCGGGGGCTACTTGTCGGCCTTCGCCTTGTACCCCCGGCCCCACTGCAACCCCCACCCGTACAGCCGGTCCAGCTCCGCCTGGAACCCGTACACGAACCGCACCTCGCGGCGCACGATCAGCTCGCCCTTGACGTTCTCGATCATCACCACCGCGCAGGACCGCGCCTGGGGGTGCCGTTCGTCGAGGCCGATCTCTATTCGGGGTCCGTTGCTCGGGTACAGCGTGACCATCGCGTGCGTACGGTCGAACGCCGGGGTCTGGTCGTAGATGTAGACGAACACCAGCAGCCGCTTGATGTTCTCGACGTGGTCGAGGTTGACGTACATCGTCTCGCCGGACGCCGACCCGAACCGGTCGTCCCCGCTGAGCTGGACGTACGGCGGATCGTTGACGTCACCGAGCAGGCCGCCGAGCGGCTGGACGACGCCCCGGGTGCCGTCGGTGAGTTCGTAGAGGCAGCCGAGGTCGAGGTCGACGTTGACCATGCTCTGGCTGTGCCCGACGACCTCCGGGGGCTTGAGCGCCTTGAAGGGGTGGCGGAAGAGGCTCTCGCGCTTCATGCCGCCGAAGTCGGACGTCCGCATCCGCCAGGTCAGGTTGACGCGCAGGTTGCCGATCGCCGCTCCCTGTTTCGTCAGGGAGACCTGCGGATGCCGTTTGCTCAGCTCGATCGCGTTGCTCGCGGCGCTGCCCGAGTCGAAGTCGCTCGCGCGGCTGCCCAGCAGCCCGTCGAAGAAGCCCATCTCCCGCCTCATGTCCCTCTCGTAGAACCCCGCCCCGGGATAGCCCGACGGGGCGGCCGCACGGACAGCCGCCCCGTCAGAAGCTTTCCTCGTCCGGAAGCTGATCACACTCCCGGTCTCAAGTGTCAGACGCCGGAAGGTACTTCCGCCTTCGCGTCGTCAGACCCCTCTTTTCCCTCCGCGGCCTCCAGCGCGCGGTTGCGGCGGACCGAGGACCAGAAGGACCAGGCGATGAGGATGACACCGATCGAGCCGGTGATGACCTCGTGGATCTGGTACTGGATGGTGACCATGAGGAGGACGGCGAGGGCGCCGATCGCGTAGTGGGCGCCGTGCTCAAGGTAGACGTAGTCGTCGAGGGTGCCCTGGCGGACCAGGTAGACGGTCAGCGACCGGACGTACATGGCGCCGACGCCGAGGCCGACGGCCATCAGGACGATGTCGTTGGTGATGGCGAACGCGCCGATGACGCCGTCGAAGGAGAAGGACGCGTCGAGGACTTCGAGGTAGAGGAACATGAAGAACGCGGCGCGGCCGGCGAGCAGGATGACCGGCTTCTGCCTGCCCGCGCGCTTGGCCTCTTCCTCCTCCTCGTGCTCCCGCTCCTCTTCCTCTTCGAGCTTGTTCTCGAAGTATCCGGAGAGCCCGCCGACGACGAGGTAGGTGATCAGGCCGAGGATCCCGGAGAGCAGGACCGTTTCCGTCTTGTCGACGTGCCCGCCGCCGTGGATGTGCGCGTTGGGGGCGACCGTGAACGCGGCGGTCAGCAGGACGGCGAGGGCGATGCAGACCGACAGCATGTCGACCTTGCCGAGCTTGGCGAGCGGGCGCTCGATCCAGCCCAGCCACTTGATGTCCCGGTCCTCGAAGATGAAGTCCAGGAAGATCATCAGCAGGAACATGCCACCGAAGGCGGCGATCGACGCGTGCGCGTCGGTGACCAGCTCCTGGTAGCGGCTCTTGTCGTTGAGAGCGAGGTCGACGGCTTCGATGGGGCCGAGTTTGGCGCTGATCGCGACGATCACCACCGGGAAGACGAGGCGCATGCCGAACACCGCGATGAGCACGCCGACCGTGAGGAAGATGCGCTGCCAGAAGGCGTTCATCTTCTTCAGGATCCCGGCGTTGACCACCGCGTTGTCGAACGACAGGGAGATCTCCAGGATGGAGAGGATCGCCACGACGCCGAGGCCCGTCCATCCGTCGTAGAGGACGCCGACGGTCAGGCCGATCGCGGTGACCGCGAACGACCAGCCAAAGGTTTTCAGAAGCACTGGCTACCCAATCCGTAGGTACGGGGCTCCCCCGCGCCGTACTCGGCTTTACGAAACGTTGACTCCGAAGTCTAGAGCGATGCCCCGTAGTCCGGACGCGTACCCCTGTCCAACCGCACGGAACTTCCACTCCCCCTGGTAGCGGTACAACTCACCGAAGATCATCGCGGTCTCGGAGGAAGCGTCTTCGGAGAGGTCGTATCGGGCGAGTTCCTGGCCGTCGGCCTGGTTGACGACGCGGATGAACGCGTTCGAGACCTGGCCGAAGGTCTGGCCGCGGTTGTCGGCGTCGTGGATGGAGACCGGGAAGACGATCTTGTCCGCGTGCGCCGGGACCTTCGTGAGGTCGACGATCAGGGACTCGTCGTCGCCGTCGCCCTCGCCCGTGAGGTTGTCGCCGGTGTGCTCGACCGAGCCGTCCGGGCTCTTGAGCTGGTTGTAGAAGACGAACCACTCGTCGCCCAGGACCCGGCCGTTGTTGCACAGCAGAGCGCTGGCGTCGAGGTCGAAGGGGGCTCCGGTGGTGGAGCGTGCGTCCCAGCCGAGCCCGACCATCACCTGTGTGAGGTTCGGCGCGGCCTTGGACAGGGAGACATTGCCTCCCTTGGCGAGCGTGACGCCCATGTTGCTGGTCCTCCCCTGGTGGTGCTTCTCCGGTTGTCCTGCGCTCCCGGCGCCGCCGCCAAACGGAGACGGCGCCGGCGCCGGGAGGGGTGTCAGACGTTGACGCCGAAGTCCTGGGCGATGCCGCGCAGACCCGAGGCGTAGCCCTGGCCGATGGCGCGGAACTTCCACTCGGCGCCGTGCCGGTACAGCTCGCCGAAGACCATCGCGGTCTCCGTCGAGGCGTCCTCGGAGAGGTCGTAGCGGGCGATCTCGGCCTCGCCCGCCTGGTTCACGACGCGGATGAACGCGTTGCGGACCTGGCCGAAGGACTGCTGGCGGTTCTCGGCGTCGTAGATCGAGACCGGGAAGACGATCTTGTCGACGTCGGCCGGGACGCCGGCGAGGTTGACCTTGATCTGTTCGTCGTCGCCCTCGCCCTCACCGGTGATGTTGTCGCCGGTGTGCTCCACCGAGCCGTCCGGGCTCTTGAGGTTGTTGAAGAAGACGAAGTTCGCGTCGCTGGCGACCTTGCCGGACGAGTCCACCAGCAGGGCGCTGGCGTCCAGGTCGAAGTCGGTGCCGGTCGTGGAGCGGGCGTCCCACCCCAGACCGACGATGACCGCGGTCAGGCCGGGGGCCTCCTTGGTCAGCGAAACGTTGCCGCCCTTGCTGAG
Source organism: Streptomyces sp. S6 (assembly GCF_054880855.1). NCBI lineage: Bacteria > Bacillati > Actinomycetota > Actinomycetes > Kitasatosporales > Streptomycetaceae > Streptomyces > Streptomyces sp. S6. The sequence goes on from NZ_JBTYMC010000139.1 coordinate 16,003, forward strand.
GCTGACTCCCACGAGTCCTCCATTGGGTTCCTGGGGCGGGGAGCCCCGTCGTGCTTCGGATATGTCGGATCAACGATCCGATCCTAGTGACGGGTTCCCGGCGCCCGCAGGCCCTGACCCCGAAGAATCACAGGGTGTCGAGCGCCTTCACGTACTCGCCGAGGTCCCGGGCGTCCGGCAGCGCGTTGACGACCGTCCACCGCACGACGCCCTCCTTGTCGATGACGAACGTCCCGCGCACCGCGCAGCCCTTGTCCTCCGCGAACACCCCGTACGCCCGGCTGACCTCGCCGTGCGGCCAGAAGTCGCTGAGCAGGGGGTACTCCAGCCCCTCCTGCTCGCCGAAGACGCGCAGGGTGTGGATGGAGTCGTTCGACACCGCCAGCAGCTGGGTGTCCCGGTCCTCGAACTTCGGCAGGTTGTCACGCAGCTCGCACAGCTCACCGGTGCAGACGCCCGTGAAGGCGAAGGGGTAGAAGAGCAGGACGACGTTCTTGGCGCCGCGGAAGTCCGAGAGCCGGACCGTCGCACCGTGGTTGTCCTTGAGCTCGAAGTCAGGAGCCTTCTCGCCGACCTGGATCGCCATCGGGATGTTTCCCTTCGCTGGGCTGTTCGGGGGAACACCAGCCTACGGCGAGGGGACGGGGGCGCCGGGAGGGGGCGGGGGTGGCATGCGGGGCGCGGGGGTCTGGCCCCAACCAGGGCCCGGATCCTGATCGCTCACACCCTGAGCGACGCGGGGGCGCCTGGAGGGGGCGGAGCGGCGTACGGGACGCGGATACGGCAGCCGTCCGACGGGCGAAGCCGGGGGCTCGCACAGGACCAGGGCCCGGGGCTCGGGCGGGGCCTAGTACTCGGCCAAGCCCGACGGCTCAGGCGGGGCCCGGCGTTCGGGCGGGGGCTGGACCCAGCCAGGGCTCGAATCTTGATCGCTCACAGCCTGAGCGACAACGCGGTAGGCACCTGGAGAGGGCGGAGCGGCGTGCGGAGCGCGGGTACAGCGGCCGTCCGGCGGGCGAAGTCGGGGGCTCACGCAGAACCAAGGCTCGGGGCTAGACGAGTCTTTCCAAATACGGTCAGTGGTCATAGGCGGTCAGTGAGCGGCTGACCGCCTGGCCGGTCTGGAAGTTGTGCCAGATCGCGGCGGCCAGGGCCAGCATGCG
>NZ_JBTYMC010000140.1:0-16974 GCF_054880855.1 Streptomyces sp. S6
CGGCCCCGCGCCGGGCCCGCAGTACCAGCCGCCCACGCCGCAGTTCCAGAAGTCGGCCCCCGTCGTCACCCCCGGCCCGCCGGACGACCGGACGATGAACCTCGGCACGACGGTCCCCGAACCGGCCGTCGCCGTGGAGACGCCCCCCACCGCGCCTCCCGCCGCCGCTCCCGCCAAGAAGGGCGGCAAGGCCGCGGGCCTGCTGAAGTCCAGCGCGCTGATGGCCGCCGGCACGATGGTCTCCCGCCTCACCGGCTTCGTCCGCTCCGCGATGATCGTCTCGGCGCTCGGCGTCGGCCTCCTCGGCGACACCTTCCAGGTCGCCTACCAGCTCCCGACGATGATCTACATCCTGACCGTCGGCGGCGGCCTCAACTCCGTCTTCGTGCCGCAGCTCGTGCGCGCCATGAAGGAGGACGACGACGGCGGCGAGGCGTTCGCCAACCGGCTGCTGACCCTCGTCATGGTCGCCCTCGGTGTGCTCACCGCCGCCTCGGTCTTCGGCGCCCCGCTCCTGATCCGCCTGCTGTCGGACTCGGTCGCCAGCGACCCGGCCGCCAACAACGTCGGCGTCACGTTCGTCCAGTACTTCCTGCCGTCGATCTTCTTCATGGGCGTCCACGTCGTGATGGGCCAGATCCTCAACGCGCGCGGCAGGTTCGGTGCGATGATGTGGACACCGGTCCTCAACAACATCGTGATCATCGTGACGCTGGGGATGTTCATCTGGGTGTACGGCACCGCCGCGCACTCCGGCATGAAGGTCACGAACATCCCGCCGGAGGGCCAGCGCCTGCTGGGCGTCGGCATCCTGCTCGGCCTCGTCGTGCAGTCCCTCGCGATGATCCCCTACCTGCGCGAGACCGGCTTCCGGATGCGACTGCGGTTCGACTGGCGGGGCCACGGCCTCGGCAAGGCCGTCACCCTCGCGAAGTGGACGTTCCTGTTCGTCCTCGCCAACCAGGCGGGCGCGCTCGTCGTCTCCCAGCTCTCCACCAAGGCGGGCGACAACTCACCGGTCGACGGCACCGGTTTCGCCGCCTACGCCAACGCGCAGCTGATCTGGGGCCTGCCGCAGGCCATCATCACCGTCTCGCTGATGGCCGCGCTGCTGCCGCGCCTCGCGCGCTCGGCCGCCGAGCACGACGCGGGAGCGGTCCGCGACGACATCTCGCAGGGCCTGCGCACCACGGCCGTCGCCATCGTCCCGATCGCCTTCGGCTTCCTCGCCCTCGGCATCCCGATGTGCACCCTGATCTTCGGCTCCTCGGGCACCTCGTCGGCCACCAACATGGGCTTCATGCTGATGGCCTTCGGCCTCGGTCTGATCCCCTACTCCGTGCAGTACGTCGTCCTGCGCGCGTTCTATGCGTATGAAGACACCCGCACGCCCTTCTACAACACGGTCATCGTCGCCGCCGTCAACGCGGGCGCCTCGGCCCTGTGCTACTTCCTCCTGCCGTCCCGCTGGGCGGTGATCGGCATGGCCGGCGCGTACGGTCTGGCGTACGCGATCGGCGTCGGGGTCGCCTGGGCGCGGCTGCGCAAGCGGCTCGGCGGGGACCTCGACGGCGCGCGGGTGCTGCGGACGTACGCCCGGCTGTGCATCGCCTCGGTGCCGGCCGCGCTGCTCAGCGGTGCCGCCTGCTACGGCATCGCCCACACCCTCGGCCAGGGAGTCGCCGGCTCGCTCGTCGCGCTGGTGGCCGGCGGTGTGGTCCTGCTCGGAATCTTCTTCGTCGCCGCACGCCGGATGCGGATCGAGGAGCTGAACTCGCTCGTGGGTATGGTGCGCGGACGACTCGGTCGCTGATCGAGGACCGAGCGCACAACCATCGTCCGCCGCCGTGTGTCGTGCATAGCGGCGGACTGTGGGCACAATTGGTTCGGCGTCGAACGGCGCGCACGACGGCCGGGCGGCGCGCGATGACTTGGGGAGGCAGGGAACGACGGTGGCGGAACGGAGCACGGCTGCCGTCGACGTGGCAGCGAACGGCGGCGGCGAGCCGTCGACCGCACAGGCGGACGAGTCCACGGCCGACGGCGCGGCCCAGAACCGGGAGCGGGACACGGACAGCGACGAGGTACAGGGGAGCGACGGGGCGGAGCGTCCCGGGAAGACCTCGGCACCGGAGCTGCACAGCGGCCACAAACTCGCCAGACGGTACCGGCTCGAAGAGTGCGTCACCCGTCTGGACGGGTTCAGCAGTTGGCGCGCGGTCGACGAGAAACTCCGCCGCGCGGTGGGCGTGCACGTCCTGCCCGCCGACCACGCGCGAGCGCGTTCCGTGCTGGCCGCGGCCCGCTCGGCGGCCCTGCTGGGCGACCCTCGGTTCGTGCAGGTGCTGGACGCCGTCGAGGAGAACGACCTCGTCTACGTCGTCCACGAGTGGCTGCCCGACGCGACCGAGCTGACGGCGCTCCTGGCCGCCGGGCCGCTGGAGCCGCACGACGCCTACCAGATGGTCAGCCAGCTCGCCGCGGCCATGGCCGCCGCCCACCGCGAGGGGCTCGCGCATCTGCGGCTCAACCCCAACGCCGTCCTGCGCACCTCCACCGGACAGTGGCGCATCCGCGGCCTCGCCGTGAACGCCGCCCTGCGCGGCATCACCTCCGACACCCCGCAGCGCACCGACACCGAGGCGATCGGCGCCCTGCTGTACGCGGCGCTCACCCAGCGCTGGCCGTACGAGAACGACGCGCACGGCCTCGCCGGGCTGCCCAAGGACATCGGTCTGATCGCCCCCGACCAGGTCCGCGCGCATGTCCACCGGGGCCTGTCCGAGCTGGCGATGCGCGCGCTCGTCAACGACGGCGCGACCGCCTCCCGGCACGAGGCCGCGTGCACCACGCCGGAGGAACTGGTCAAGGCGATCGGCGAGATGCCGCGCATCCGCCCCCCGGAGCCGGTCTTCACCGCCCCCCCGGAGTACCAGCGCACCACCTACCAGCAGGGCACGTACGGCCGTCCGCCGCACCCCGGGGTCACCCAGCCCGTCCCGACCCCGCCGCCCCCGCTCCAGACCCGCACCGGCAAGGCCATGAAGTGGGCGGTCTCCGCCCTCCTCATCGCCGCCCTCGGCCTCGGCAGCTGGCAGCTCGCGGAGACCCTCCTCGGTTCACGCGACTCGGACTCCAACCAGACACAGACGGACGACGGCGGCGACAAGCCGAGCAGCACACCGAAGCCGGCCAAGGCACTCCCGATCGAGGGCGCCGCCGAGTACTACCCGGACGGCAAGGCGCAGCACCCCGGCGACGTGGGGCTGACGTACGACAAGAAGGACTCCACCTACTGGCGGACGTACACGTTCACCGGGGGACCCGTCCTCGCCCCGTTCAAGGACGGCGTCGGCATCGTCTACGACCTCGGCTCCGAGCAAGAGGTGTCGGGTGCTTCGATAGAGCTGCTCTACGGCGGTGACCACACCACGGGTGCCCTGTACGCCACCGACTCGCTCTCCTCGTCGACCCCTCTCAGCTCAATGACGAAGATCGCGGACAAGAAAACCACCAGCACGGAACTGACGTTCTCCGCCAAGACCCTGGTGAAGACGCGGTACGTTCTCGTATGGCTGACAGCCCTGCCGCTCTCTGGCAAGGACCAGTACAACGGCGCCGGCTACAAGCAGGCCATAACGAACGTGAAGTTCACGGGCTGACATCTCACCGGAAGGGGAGGAGGCCGATGGCGGAAGGCGCCGGGTTCGACGGTGTGAGCGATCAGGACCTGCTCGCCCGTCACGTGAAAGGCGACCCCGACGCCTTCGGTGAGATCGTGCGGCGGCACCGGGACCGGCTGTGGGCGGTAGCTCTGCGGACGCTGGGGGACCGGGAGGAGGCCGCCGACGCCGTGCAGGACGCGCTGGTGTCGGCGTACCGGGCCGCGCACACCTTCCGGGGCCAGTCGGCTGTCACGACCTGGCTGCACCGCATCACCGTGAACGCCTGTCTCGACCGGGCCCGCAAGGCGGCCTCGCGGAAGACCTCGCCGGTCGACGACACCGCGCGGCTGGAGCAGCTCCTCGAACCCCACGAGTCCGCCTCGGCGCCGGCCGAGCGCAACGATCTGCACCGTCAGCTCGTCGAGGCCCTGGAGACCCTGCCGCCGGACCAGCGCGCGGCCCTCGTCCTGGTGGACATGCAGGGCTACCCCGTCGCCGAAGCCGCCAAGGTGCTCGACGTCCCCACCGGCACCGTGAAGAGCCGCTGCGCCAGAGGCCGCGCCAGACTCCTCCCGCTCCTCACCCATCTCCGCCCGGAGAACAGCGGCGGCGAGAAGGGACCTGGGGCCGGACGGAACCGGGTGGCGGGGCGATCCGTCCCACCGGCAGTGGATTCCTGTGACGACCATCCGGACGGAGCCGGGACCGGCGATTCAGCTACCGCGAAGGGCGGAGGTGGGCGAACGTGACATCGACGACGGACACGACCGGGCACCCGGACGTCGCTGAGCTCTCCGACCTCACCGAGGGCCTCCTCACCCCGTCCCGGAGCGCCGAGCTGCACCGGCACCTGGACGACTGCGACCTGTGCTCCGACACCCACGCCTCCCTGGAGGAGATCCGCAGCCTCCTCGGCACCTTCGCGGAGCCGGTGACCATGCCGGACGACGTGGCACAGCGCATCGACGCGGCGCTGGCAGCGGAAGCAGCGGCCCCTCTTGCATCTGCGGAAGCAGCGGTGTCCGAGAGCGCCCCGTCCGAGAGCACCCCGCTCGACGTTTCACGTGAAACCGAACATGAAACCGTCGATGTTTCACGTGAAACATCGGCAGCCGACCGCCCCTCCGGCCGCGCCCGCGCCACCACCGGCCCCGGCCGCAAGGACAAGAGCAAGGACAAGAGCAAGGACCGCCCCCGCCCCCGCCGCCGCACAGCGGCCGTTATCGGCGTCTTCACCGCCGCCGCCCTGGGCCTCGGCTCGGTCCTGGTGTCCTCCCTCATGAACGACGGAGACAACGGAACCACCAACACCGCCGCCGACACCTTCTCCAAGAGCTCACTGCCGGACGAAGTCGCGAAACTCTTCCCCGACAAGCACCGGACAGCCCCCTCGTTCACCCCGAAAGGTGAGGTCGGCATCCAGGGCAACGGCGAGAGCCCGAAGGTCCTCCAGGCGGTGAACGTCCCGGCTTGCGTCCAGCAGGGCACCGCCCGCACCGATGACGCCCTCGCCACGAAACCCGGCGTGTACAAGGGGAAGGACGTCCTCCTCGTCGTGTTCCCCGACACCTCGGACGCCGGGCGGGTCGACGCCTACCTTGTCGACACCGACTGCGTGAAAGACCCCGCCGCCCAGGCCGACGTGCTGTTCAAGGCCACCTACACCCGCCCCTGACCCGGGCCCTCGCCCTCTGCCGACCGCACCCCTCCGTGTGCCCGGACACACCGGGAATGCGCGCCCCTTAGTATCCGTTGGGTGGGGTGAGAGTTCATCGATGCTCCCACCGGTCGAAGACGCAGCAGAGACGAGGAATCAAGCCGTGAGCGACGTCCGTAACGTGATCATCATCGGCTCCGGGCCCGCCGGATACACGGCGGCCCTCTACACCGCGCGCGCCTCGCTGAAGCCGCTGGTGTTCGAAGGCGCCGTCACCGCGGGCGGCGCCCTGATGAACACCACCGAGGTGGAGAACTTCCCCGGCTTCCAGGACGGCATCATGGGCCCCGAGCTCATGGACAACATGCGCGGCCAGGCCGAGCGCTTCGGCGCCGAGCTGATCCCTGACGACATCGTGTCCGTCGACCTCACCGGTGAGATCAAGACCGTCACGGACACCGCCGGCACGGTCCACAAGGCCAAGGCCGTCATCGTGACGACCGGCTCCCAGCACCGCAAGCTCGGTCTGCCGAACGAGGACGTGCTCTCCGGCCGCGGTGTCTCCTGGTGCGCCACCTGTGACGGCTTCTTCTTCAAGGAGCAGGACATCGCCGTGATCGGCGGCGGTGACACCGCGATGGAGGAGGCCACGTTCCTCTCGCGCTTCGCCAGGTCCGTGACGATCGTCCACCGCCGGGACTCGCTGCGTGCCTCCAAGGCGATGCAGGAGCGTGCCTTCGCCGACCCGAAGATCAAGTTCGTCTGGGACAGCGAGGTCGCCGAGATCCAGGGTGAGCAGAAGCTGGCCGGGCTGAAGCTGCGCAACCTCAAGACCGGTGAGCTCTCCGACCTCCCGGTGACCGGCCTGTTCATCGCGATCGGCCACGACCCGCGCACCGAGCTCTTCAAGGGCCAGCTCGACCTGGACGGCGAGGGCTACCTGAAGGTCGAGGCGCCGTCGACCCGGACCAACCTGACCGGTGTCTTCGCCGCGGGTGACGTCGTCGACCACACCTACCGCCAGGCCATCACCGCCGCCGGTACCGGCTGCTCCTCCGCGCTCGACGCCGAGCGTTTCCTCGCCTCCCTCGCGGACGAGGAGCAGGCCGCCGAGAAGACCACCGTCTGATCCCCCCTCCCCCCTCTCTCCCCCTGCACAGAAGATTTAAGGAGCCCCCCGTGGCCGGCAACCTCAAGCAAGTGACCGACGCCGACTTCGAAGAGGTCGTCCTCAAGAGCGACAAGCCCGTCCTGGTGGACTTCTGGGCCGAATGGTGCGGCCCGTGCCGTCAGATCGCACCCTCGCTGGAGGCGATCGCCGCCGAGCACGGCGGGAAGATCGAGATCGTCAAGCTGAACATCGACGAAAACCAGGAGACGGCGCTCAAGTACGGCGTCATGTCGATCCCGACCCTGAACGTCTACCAGGGTGGCGAGGTCGCCAAGACGATCGTCGGCGCCAAGCCGAAGGCCGCGATCCTGCGCGACCTGGAGGAGTTCATCGCCGAATAGGCGACCTCCCCGATGTTTCACGTGAAACATCGATGGACCGAAGAGAAGGGCCGGCCCTCACGGGTCGGCCCTTCTCTCACAGCCCCCTACAACGGCCTCAGCACCGGCTCCTTCTGTACCGCCCCCAGTAGCCGGTCCAACGCCAGCTCCACATCCTCTTTCCAGGAGAGCGTGGTCCGCAGTTCCAGCCGCAGGCGGGGGTGGACGGGATGAGGGCGGACGGTCTTGAAGCCGACGGCCAGGAGATGGTCAGCGGGCAGCACACAGGACGGCCCGCTCCAGCGGGCGTCGCCGAACGCCTCGATCGCTCTGAACCCCCGGCGCAGCAGATCCTTGGCCACCGTCTGGACCATCACCCGGCCGAGCCCCTTCCCCTGATGCCCCGGCAGGATGAACCCGGTCATCAACTGCACCGCGTCCGAGGAGACCGGGCTCGTGGGGAACGCCGTCGAGCGGGGGACATAGGCGGGCGGTGCGTAGAGGACGAAGCCGACGGGTGCCTCGTCGATGTAGACGACCCGCCCGCAGGAACCCCAGTCGAGCAGGACTGCGGAGATCCACGCCTCTTTCTCCAGAGCCGGGGTGCCCGCCCTTACCGCGGCCTCTCCGCTGACGGGGTCCAGCTCCCAGAAGACACACGAGCGGCAGCGCTTGGGAAGGTCCTGGAGGTTGTCCAGCGTGAGCGGTACGAGCCGACGCCCCATGGAGGCTGTTCCTCGCTTCCTTCGCCCGCGGCACTGCGGGCGGCTGCCAGAGCACTTCGTCCTCTGAGCAGACTGCCGACGAACCCGCCGACCGCGCCCAGCCCGAGGCCCGCGCTCACCAGGCCGGTCCAGCTCATCATTCGCATGGCCTCCGCCTCCCCCTCAGAGGTGTTGCCGGTGGATGCGCCATACCGCTCGCATCGTATCCATGAAGCGATTGCCTCGATACGACAGAAAGGCAAAGAGCGGGCCGTGTTCCGGTGGGCACCGGACACGGCCCGCTCATGTTCCCGACAGGGTGTCATCCACCCCTGCCGAACGGAGACTTACGCCTCTGGGTCCTCGCTGCCGCCGCCTTCCAGAAGCCCCTTCTGGAGCGCCGGCCCCTCACCGGGGGCGAGGCTGTCGAGGATGCGCTCCAGGTCCTCCATGGAGGCGAACTCGACGGTGATCTTCCCCTTCTTCTGCCCGAGATCCACCTTCACCCGGGTGTCGAAGCGGTCCGAGAGCCGGGTCGCGAGATCCGAGAGCGCCGGGGAGACCCGGCCACCCGCACGCGGCCCCTTGGCACGCTGCGGAGTCTGCGGACGGGACCCCATGAGGGTGACGATCTCCTCGACCGCCCGCACCGAGAGCCCCTCGGCGACGATGCGGTGGGCCAGCCTGTCCTGCTCCTCCGAGTCCTCCACGGAGAGCAGTGCACGGGCATGACCGGCGGAGAGCACCCCGGCGGCGACCCGGCGCTGGACGGCGGGCGAGAGCTTCAGCAGCCGCAGGGTGTTGGAGACCTGAGGGCGGGACCGGCCGATGCGGTCCGCCAACTGGTCGTGCGTGCAGTTGAAGTCCTTCAGCAACTGGTCGTAGGCGGCTGCCTCTTCCAGCGGGTTGAGCTGGGCCCGGTGGAGGTTCTCCAGGAGGGCGTCCAGGAGAAGCTTCTCGTCGTCGGTGGCCCGCACGATCGCCGGGATCGCTTCCAGACCCGCCTCACGGCAGGCCCGCCAGCGCCGCTCGCCCATGATGAGCTCGTACTGCGCGGGGCCCGTCTGCCGTACGACGACCGGCTGGAGGAGGCCGACCTCCTGGATGGAGGTGATCAGCTCGTGCAGCGCGTCCTCGTCGAAGACCTCACGGGGCTGACGGGGGTTGGGCGTGATGTCGTCGAGAGGGATCTCGGCGAAGTAGGCGCCGAGCGGCGGGGCGGGTAGCTCCGGCGTGCTCGGCTCTTCCCATGTTTCACGTGAAACAGGCGCCGGGAGTGTGGTCACCTTCGCGGCGGCCACCCCCCGGTCGGTCGCCAGCAGCGGGAGCGCCGAGGGGGACGCGGAGCCCGCGCCTCCCACGGCCGCCTGTGCCGGGGTCTTCTCCGTCGGGGCAGCGGGGATCAGTGCACCTAGTCCACGACCCAGCCCCCTTCGTCGTTCACTCACTTAATCCCCTCCACCAAGTTCGGGTTGTTCTGAGCGCCGATGTGGGCGTGGGGCTCATAGCTGAGACCGACGCCCTTCAGCGCGAGTTCTCGTGCCGCCTCAAGATAGGAGAGGGCGCCGCTCGATCCCGGATCGTAAGTCAGCACCGTCTGCCCGTAGCTCGGCGCCTCGGAGATACGGACCGAGCGGGGAATGCTCGTCCGCAGCACCTCCTCACCGAAGTGGGTGCGCACCTCTTCCGCGACCTGGGACGCGAGGCGCGTCCGGCCGTCGTACATGGTGAGCAGGATGGTCGACACATGCAGGGTGGGGTTGAGGTGTCCCCGTACCAGGTCGACGTTGCGCAGGAGTTGGCCCAGGCCCTCCAGCGCGTAGTACTCGCACTGGATCGGGATGAGGACCTCGGCGCCGGCCACCAGTGCGTTGACCGTCAGGAGGCCGAGGGAGGGAGGGCAGTCGATGAGGACGTAGTCCAGCGGCTGCTCGTATGCCTGGATCGCGCGCTGGAGTCGGCTCTCCCGGGCCACCAGGGAGACCAGCTCGATCTCAGCGCCGGCGAGGTCGATCGTGGCGGGGGCGCAGAAGAGGCCCTCGACGTCCGGGACGGGCTGGACGACCTCGGACAGGGGACGGCTGTCGACCAACACGTCGTAGATCGACGGGACTTCAGCGTGGTGGTCGATACCCAGGGCTGTGGAAGCGTTGCCCTGTGGGTCGAGGTCGACCACCAGGACACGGCCGCCGTGCAGAGCCAGGGACGCGGCCAGGTTGACGGTCGTCGTCGTCTTGCCCACGCCGCCCTTCTGGTTGGCAACCACGATGATGCGGGTCTGCTCGGGTCGGGGCAGGCCCTCACCGGCACGGCCCAGTGCCTCTACCGCCAGTTGGGCAGCACGACCGATCGGGGTGTTGTCCATCGGGGGCGGTGTTTCACGTGAAACATCGTCCCCCAACGGTTCGGTACGGGGACCGGGGACCGGATCGGTCATCGGTCCCGCGATGTTGGCGTCGGACCGCAAGGATTCACTCTCCTCGACATCAGGCTCGCTATGCACAGAGCCTCCCATGCCTGCGGGGTCATGAACCAGTGAGGTCTGGTCTTCTGTGGAGAAATCCACCTCTGTGGACAACTCCGTTCCCTCATCGAGTGAACCGAGAGGCTTACGGTCGCGGGGTTCGGCCGCGGCGCGGCCACGGCTGATGATGCCGTGCAGCAGGGAGCGACGTTTCACGTGAAACACGATGCCGAGCGCTGAGCGCTGGACGGCCGCGACACTCCGTCAGATATGCACTCAAACGCCCGGCTCTTGCCTCAGCCGTCCACCTCCGGCGCCTACCTCCGGCGCCGAACCCGCCCCGTCCGCGCGGCCTTCGCCCGCTTGGCGGCGAACCGGACCCCGCCGGGGCTCTCACCGACTTCGACCTTCACGACCGTCGAGAGCGGATTGACGATGCCCTCACCGACGTGGAGGATCGACGTCCCGACCGCGCCCAGCTTCGTCAGAGCGGTCGCCGCGCTCTTCAGCTCCTCCTCCGCGGTGTCGCCCTTCAGCGCGAGCATCTCGCCGTAGGGGCGCAGCAGGGGGATGCCCCAGGTGGCGAGGCGGTCGAGGGGGGCCACCGCACGGGCGGTCACCACATGGACGGGCTGGAGCTTGCCCATGACCTCCTCGGCGCGTCCCCGCACGACGGTCACATGGTCGAGACCGAGCAGCTCGACGACCTCGCTCAGGAAGTTGGTGCGGCGCAGCAGCGGCTCCAGCAGGGTGATCTTGAGGTCGTCCCGGACCAGTGCGAGCGGGATCCCGGGCAGGCCGGCGCCCGAGCCGACGTCGCACACCGTCACGTCTTCGGGCACGGCCTCGGAGAGCACCGCGCAGTTCAGGATGTGCCGCTCCCAGAGCCGGGGCACCTCACGGGGGCCGATGAGCCCACGCTGCACGCCCGCCTCGGCCAGCAGCTCGGCGTAGCGGACCGCGTCCGCGAAACGATCGCCGAATACCTCGCGAGCCTCCTCGGGCGCAGGGGGGAGTTCCGCTGCCTCCGTCACGGGGACCGTCCTTCCGTACCGCACCGGCGCACCGAGCACCGGCCGAAACCACCAGGCTGACAAAAAAACCGGCCCCGTCTGCACGACAGGACAGACGGAACCGGGAAACGCGATATCTGAACCGGTGTTCTACCGGATTCAGTTGGGCAGCACGACGACGAAGCGCTGGGGCTCCTCGCCCTCGGACTCGCTGCTCAGGCCGGCCGCCTTGACCGCGTCGTGGACGACCTTGCGCTCGAACGGCGTCATCGGCTTGAGCTTGACGGGCTCGCCCGAGTTCTTCGCGTCGGCTGCGGCCTTGGCGCCCAGCTCGGAGAGCTCGGTGCGCTTCTTGGCGCGGTAGCCCGCGATGTCCAGCATCAGCCGGCTGCGGTCGCCGGTCTCGCGGTGCACGGCGAGTCGCGTCAGCTCCTGGAGCGCCTCCAGCACCTCACCGTCGCGGCCGACCAGCTTCTGGAGATCGCGGCCACTGGAGTCGCTGATGATCGACACAGAGGCACGGTCGGCTTCAACGTCCATGTCGATGTCACCGTCGAGATCGGCGATGTCGAGCAGACCCTCAAGGTAGTCCGCCGCGATCTCGCCCTCCTGCTCCAGGCGGGTCAGGGTGTCTACACCCTCGGCGGCGGCGGTCGTGGTGCCTTCCGTCACGGGATGGGCTCCTTCTTACTTCTTGGAGGGGGACTTGGGGCGCTGCGGGCCACCCTTGCGCTGCCCGGACTGGGCTTTGCTGCGGCCACCGGCACCGGGCTTGGGCGCGGCCTTCGGCCCGGCTGCGGCGGGCGGGGTGTCCTGCGGCTCGTCGGACTTGGTGAGCGACGTCGTCGGAGCGGAGTCGTCGGCCGCCTTGGCGGTGGGGCCGCCGGACTGCCGCTGGGACTTCGACTGGCGCTTCGGCTGCTGGCGCCTGGGAGCGCCGACGGGCGTCGTCGTACCGTCCTCGTTCTCGATGACCTCGACGACGTCGCTCTTCGCGACGGTGCCGTCGGCCTGGGCCGCGAGACCGAGCTTGGTCAGGCCGTTGATGAACTTGCGCTCGGCGTCGTTGCGGTCGCGGCCCTTGGCGACGATCGCCTTGACGATGGCCTTCTCGCCCCGGCGGCGGATCTTGCCGTGGTGCGTGACGTGCTTGGTGAGCCGCTCCAGGTACGCGGCCTGCGCCTTCGAACCCGGCGTCGGGTTGTTGCGGATGACGAACATCTGCTGGCCCATGGTCCACACGTTGGTGGTCAGCCAGTAGACGAGGACACCGACGGGGAAGTTGATCCCGAAGAAGGCGAACATCACCGGGAAGATGTACATGAGCATCTTCTGCTGCTGCATGTACGGCGTCTTGACCGTGGTGTCGACGTTCTTCGTCATCAGCTGGCGCTGCGTGAAGAACTGCGACGCCGACATCAGGACGATCATGATGGCGGTGACGACGCGGACGTCCACCACGGAGGCGCCGAGCTTCTCGACCGTGTTCGCACCGTCCATGAACTTCACGGCCAGCGGGGCGCCGAAGATGTGCGCCTGTCGCGCGCTCGCCAGGAGGTCGTTGTTGATGACGCCGATGGTCTTGCCCGAGGCGATCGCGCTGAGGACGTGGTACAGGGCGAAGAAGAACGGCGACTGGGCGAGGATCGGAAGGCACGAGGACAGCGGGTTGGTACCCGTGTCCTTGTACAGCTTCATCATTTCCTCGGACTGGCGCTGCCGGTCGTTCTTGTAGCGCTCCTGGATCTTCTTCATCTCGGGCTGGAGCGTCTGCATGGCGCGCGTGGCCTTGATCTGCTTCACGAAGAGCGGGATCAGGCAGATCCGGATGAGGATCACCAGAGACACGATCGACAGGCCCCAGGCCAACCCGGTGTCAGGGCCGAAAATGGCCCCGTACACCTTGTGGAACTGGACGATGACCCAGGACACAGGTGTCGTGATGAAGCTGAACAGGCTGGCAATCGTGTCCACTAATCATGCTCCTTGGGCATGGGACGGGGCTCTGCGGCCGGGCCCGAAGGGCTTGCGCCTTCGGTGGCCGGTTCGGCGGCGGAGGTCCCGCCCGTGCGCGCACGCCAGGCGTCGCGCAACATTTCGTGCCATCGCGGTCGTTTCCGCGGGGGCACGTGGTCCACACCGCCCAGGGACCACGGGTTGCATCGCAGGATGCGCCAGGCGGTGAGCGCCGTTCCCTTGACCGCGCCGTGCCGGTCGATGGCCGTGTATCCGTAGTGGGAGCACGACGGGTAGTACTTGCACACCGGCCCGAGCAGCGGACTGATCGTCCACTGGTACAGCTTGATCAGGGCCAGCAGCGGGTACTTCATCGCGCGCCCCCTCCCAACAGCCGTCGAAGGGCGGCATCGAGGTCCTGGGCCAGTTGTGCGTGGCCGACGTCACCCGATCCGGGCAACGCTCGTACGACTACCAGGCTACCGGGGGGGAGCAGAGCGATCCGCTCGCGCATCAGGTGGCGCAGTCTGCGTTTCACCGTGTTGCGGACGACCGCTTTGCCCACGGCCTTGCTCACGACGAAACCCGCACGCGTCGGGGGAACGCTCTCCCCAGGCGTGTGCGGGTCCGTTACGTCGCTGCGAAGGTGGACGACGAGAGTCGGGCGTCCGGCCCGACGGCCTCGCCGTACCGCGGTCGCGAAGTCCTCGCGCCGCCTCAGCCGGTTCTCGGTGGGCAGCACGACGGCATGACCTGACCGGGATCAGGCGGACAGGCGGGCGCGACCCTTGCTACGGCGGGTCGCGAGAATCGCGCGGCCGGCACGGGTACGCATCCGCAGGCGGAAGCCGTGGGTCTTGGCACGACGGCGGTTGTTCGGCTGGAAGGTGCGCTTGCTCACTCGGGGACTCCAGAAATCAAATCGGGGGCGGCGGGTGCCGTCCTGGCTGTCACCGTGCGCCCACGAGTAGCTCTCGCTTACGCCCGAGTGCACCGCTTCCCGATCACCTGACGCGATCTGTGCCCATCGGAGGCAGGCGGCAGCAGCCATCGACAACTCGACCTGTTTACGGTACGCGGGGCTACGCCATCCGGTCAAACCAGGGGTCCACAGGGGACACTGTCCACAGCCTGGGGACAACAACTTGAACCGCACCCCACGCGCTGACTACCGTGACTGGACTCCGATTCGTTCCCTTGTCCCCGACCCACCCGATTTACATCCCGACCCGTCCCGAGATCACACGATCGTGGGACCTTCGAGAGAGCGTGCCCCTGTGGCTGACGTACCTGCCGATCTTGCCGCAGTGTGGCCGCGAGTACTGGAGCAGCTCCTCGGCGAAGGTCGTGGCCAGGGGGTGGAGACCAAGGACGAACGGTGGCTGCGGCGCACCCAGCCGCTCGCGCTGGTGGCGGACACCGCGCTGCTGGCTGTGCCGAACGAGTTCGCGAAGAACGTCCTGGAGGGGCGGCTCGCGCCGATCGTCAGCGAGAGCCTGAGCCGGGAGTGCGGGCGGCCGATCCGGATCGCGATCACCGTCGACGAGTCCGCGGGCGAGCCGGTGGCTCCGCCGGCGGCGCCGTCCCGGTACGACGAACCCGAGCCGCAGTCGTCGTACGAGAAGCCCGGGGCTTACGAGCCTCCGTACGAGGACCCCTACGACGGCGGGTACGGCCGGCGCCGGCACGAGCCCGCCGCGGAGCGGCCCCTGCCCAGCGTCCGGCCCACCTACCCGGCCGAGTACCAGCGGCCCGAGCCGGGCGCGTGGCCGCGTGCGGATCGGCCGGACCGGGCGGATCGGTCGGACCGGCCGGACGAGTACGGCGGGTGGCAGCAGCAGCGGCTCGGCTTCCCCGAGCGGGATCCGTACGGACAGGACGGGTACGGGAAAGAGCCGTATCCGTCCGCGCCCGAGCGGCGGGCCGCGCCGGAGCCGTATCGGCCGCAAGCGCCGGAACGGTCCTCGTACGAGGCACCCGACCGGGCCGGGTCCGGGTACGACGCGTCCGAGCGGCCTTCCTACGAGGCGCCCTCGCGGCCCGAGTACGACCAGCGGGATCCCGTGCGGCGGGAGCTGCCCGAGCCCTCCGCCCGGCCTGCGGGAGCGCCCGCACCCGCATCCGGTGGGGGTGCTCCCGCCCGCGCCGGGGGGCCCGGGGAGCCGACCGCTCGGCTGAACCCCAAGTACCTCTTCGACACGTTCGTCATCGGCGCGTCCAACCGGTTCGCGCACGCCGCCGCCGTCGCCGTCGCGGAGGCGCCCGCCAAGGCGTACAACCCGCTGTTCATCTACGGGGAGTCCGGGCTCGGGAAGACGCATCTCCTGCATGCCATCGGGCACTACGCGCGGAGCCTGTATCCCGGGACGCGCGTGCGGTACGTGTCGTCCGAGGAGTTCACGAACGAGTTCATCAACTCGATCCGGGACGGCAAGGGGGACAGTTTCCGCAAGCGGTACCGGGAGATGGACATCCTGCTCGTCGACGACATCCAGTTCCTGGCGGACAAGGAGTCGACGCAGGAGGAGTTCTTCCACACGTTCAACACGCTGCACAACGCGAACAAGCAGATCGTGCTGTCCAGTGACCGGCCGCCCAAGCAGCTCGTGACCCTTGAGGACCGGTTGCGGAACCGTTTCGAGTGGGGGCTCATCACGGACGTCCAGCCGCCCGAGCTGGAGACCCGGATCGCGATCCTCCGTAAGAAGGCTGTGCAGGAGCAGTTGAACGCGCCGCCGGAGGTGCTGGAGTTCATCGCCTCCCGGATCTCGCGGAACATCCGGGAGCTGGAGGGGGCGTTGATCCGGGTGACCGCGTTCGCCTCCCTGAACCGGCAGCCCGTCGATCTCGGGCTGACCGAGATCGTCCTCAAGGACCTCATCCCCGGCGGGGAGGACTCGGCCCCCGAGATCACCTCCACCGCGATCATGAGTGCCACCGCGGATTACTTCGGGCTGACCGTCGAGGATCTGTGCGGGACGTCTCGGGGGCGGGCGCTGGTGACGGCCCGGCAGATCGCGATGTATCTGTGCCGGGAGCTGACGGATCTCTCGTTGCCGAAGATCGGGGCGTTGTTCGGGGGGCGGGACCATACGACCGTCATGCACGCCGATCGCAAGATCCGGAATCTGATGGCCGAGCGGCGGTCCATCTACAACCAGGTGACCGAGCTGACGAATCGCATCAAGAACGGGTGATTCCTGGACGACGGTGAGGGCGCCCTCCGCTGGCGGGGGGCGCCCTTTGCCTTACCCCGCGGGACTTCTCCACAGCCTGTGAGTTTTCTCGCCCCCGCCGCCCCTACCCGTCCCATCCCCAGGGGCTGCCGCCCCTTCGACCCCACCAGCCCAGGGGCTCCGCCCCTGGACCCCTCGGGTGGGTGGGGGGAGTGGGTCTGCTTGCTGTGCGCGGGTGGTGATCGGCCCTGAAAGGGCCTCGTCCTCAAACGCCGGACGGGCTGGGAGTTGGTGGGCGGGGTTGTGGGGGAGCCGGGCTGGGGTGACGCCAGACGGGGGTGGGAGCAGGTGAGGCTGGGGTGAGGCGGGCTCGATACGGCGGGAGTGGGGGTAAAGGCGCGGCGGGTGGGGTGAGGGTTGCGGAGGGGCCTAGGCGTCGTGGGGTTGGGCGGAGGTGGGGGGTTGAGCTGGGGGCTGGTCGTTGTGCTGTGGGAGGGGAGTTGTGGTGGACGTCCTGGCGCAGGGTGCAGGTCGGTCGTTGTGCCGCAGGGCGGTGGGGATTGGTGGAGCACGTCCCGTCGGGGGAGTCGGTCGGCTGGCCCGGTTCGGTCGGGCTCGTTGCGGGGGCCTCACTGCTCTGACCGGCGCGGTCCGGATGGCTGCGTCGCTCGGTGGGGCGCCATCCATCGGCAGGGCGGTCGGCTTCGCCGGGCCTCGGGGAGCCGGGTGCCTCGGGGCGTGTCCCGCCTCGTGGTGTGAGCGACCTTGCTCGACACGCTCCGACAAGCCGCGCGTCGGCCGGCCGCAGGGACGCGGCGCCCGCCTCGCGTGCGGCTGACCTGCCGTCA
>NZ_JBTYMC010000141.1:0-16814 GCF_054880855.1 Streptomyces sp. S6
GTTCCTGGCACCGTGGGGATGAACGGCGCGACGAACTGCACGTCACCCAGCCCCGAAGCCGCCACGGCTGCGTCCAGGTCCGCGAAGTGGTCCTGCCAGCTGTCGCGAGGGTCCTGCTGGAGGAACCACAGCAAGGTCAGCCGGGTCCCGACCCCCTCGACCTGCTTGACATAGGACATCCGGTCCAAGGGCAGCGGGGTCGGCGCAAAGACGGTCACCATCGCGGCGGGTGAGCCCGCCAACCGTTTCGGAAGGTGGTCGTCACATAGCCAGGCGAGCAGGTTGCCGCGCCTGGCGGGGGAGCCGGCGTCGACGACCTGCACCACCAGCCCGGCGTAGGGGTGGTCGAGGGCGTGGATGTCGCGAGGACCCCCGTCGCCGTCGCGGTAGACCGTCGCCGCATGGTCCTGGAAGGCCGTGAAGACGTGAGTGCGGTCCTGGAAGACGCGGTGGTCGCGGTTGAGACGTTTGTTGATGCCGACGGTCCAGCGCATGTGGTCGGCGTAGCGGCCGGCGGTCATCCAGTAGACGGATATGTAGCACCCGGCCGTCACCGGCTGCGCGACGGCGGACTTCTCGGGATAGCGCAGGAGTTGCAGGTCCCGCGTGGCGACCCAGCGGCGCCCTGCGTACATCCACGGCATAGCCATCGCGCCAGCGATGAAGTGGTCGTCTTCGTACCAGCGATTGTATTCGCGCTCCCGGCCGGGATGCGGCTCAACCATGGTGATGAGGGCGTGCCCAAGGTCGGCTCCATAGGGGCCTACCGCGGCCAGTTCGGCGTACAGGTCGCTGCGAGTTTCGTTTGCGCGCGTCGCGTCGTCTGTCATGGGTCCGGTCTAGCTGACGAAGCATCAGATTGGGAGAGGTGTATCGCTCGACTCTTTGTGAAGTTCAGTGATCGCGCGCGGCAAGTCGGCAGGCGGATCAATGACCACGCCTCGCCGTGCGCAATGGACCGCTCGTCCTGTCGTCGGGGTCCCCTATGTGCGGTCGCCCCGGTTGCCACCGAGATGCGTACGGGGTGTCGAAGGCGTGACTGCCTCGGGCGGGAGAGAAGTCATACCTGGAGTCATATGCATGTCTGTAACGCGCAATACTTGGGCGGTCGAGCGGGGCGGTGTGGCGCCTATGGGTTGATATGTCCACCCGTTACGAGATAGATGCGCGACCCGGGCGGCGTCGACCGCATGGCCGAGACGCCCCCATTTCGACCCCGCCGCAGTGTCCGCGTCAAAGAGTGGTGCCCTGAACAGGGGTTATGTGGCTGATGGGCGAAATGCACCTACAACCGCTGGTACGAGGACGACCACTTCTACGCGGGCGCGATGGCGATGCCCTGGATGTACGCGGGCCGCCGCTGGGTCGCCACCCGTGACCTCCAACTCCTGCGTGTCCCCGAGAAGTCGGCGATCGCCGAGCCGGTCACCCAGGGCTGCTACCTCACCACCTACTGGATCACCGACGGCCGTTACGCCGACCACATGCGCTGGACCGTCGCCATCAACAAGCGCCTCAACCACGACGCCCGCGTCTACCAGGACCGCACCCACGTCTTCACGGCCTTCCAGGACCACGAGACGACCGTCTACCGCGACGGCGCGGCCGGCCCCCGCGACTTCCACGCCCTGGACCACCCCTACCAGGGGCTGATCCTGGAGGTCCTGGAGGCGGAGTCGCCCTCCCAGCGGGCCGAACTCCTCCAGTGGTTGCGTACCCGGCACCTGCCCAAGACCCTCAAGGGATCCCCCGCCGCGATGGTGACGATCTTCCGGCCCACCCCCCTGCCCGTGGACCGTATGTCGTACGTCAAGCAGGTGGAGGGCGTCGACACCCGCCTCACCCTCCTCTGGTTCCTCGAACAGGACCCCCGCGACGGCTGGGCCGACCACTACGCCGAACTCGGCACCCGCGTAACGGAGTCGGGCCTCGGCAGGGTGGAGCTGATCGCCCCGTTCATCCCGACGGTCCCCGGCACGGACCGGTACGTGGCGGAGCTGAGGTGACTCAAGTCTTCGGGCACTGAGGGGAGTTGGCAGGCGACAGCCAGTACGGGGTGCCGGGGAGGTCCTGCCGCAGGGTGATACAGGTCGGATCGGCGGCGGCGGTGGCGGTGACCCGGAACGGCTTGCCGTGGTCGTCGAGGACGAGCACGCCCTTGTGCCCGTCCCTCGTCCAGTCCAGCAGAATGCGGAACTCCGTGTCGTAGCGCTGGGACTTGGGCCGGATCACCAGGTACTCGGGGTCCCCGCCCTTGACCTGGTAGGGCCAGTCGGTGACGGTCTCGACGCCTTCCTCGTCCGGCCGGTCGTCCGTGACCTTCGCGGGGACGAGCTGAGGCACCGGCCGGTCGAGGTCGAGGTCGAACACCCGGCGGGGGACCGCGGAGCCGCAGGCGTTCTGGACGTGCGTGCCGTGCACCGGCGGACGCCGGGCGACGATCTGCACCCGGGCCCCGGTGAGGAGGAACTCCTTGTCGTCTCTGCTCTGGAGACCGGCCTTGAACGAGCCGGAGGCGCGCACCCCGTCCTTCGGGAACTCCGGCAGCGGCTTCATCCCGTCCGCCCCGAGCCTGAGCCCCGGCACGACCGCCGAGTCCGGGCACTTCCAGTCGGTCGTCTCCACGGTGGCGGTGAGTTCCGACTCGCCGTCCCCGCGCAGCAGATACACGCCGGTCAGCGTGAGGGCGGTCAACAAGGCGGCGCCGACGGCGAGATGACGTCTGCGGACGCGGTACGGAGGGCGTGGCGGATGGACGACGACGCTGCCGATGTCACGGCCCTGGACGACCGGCCCCTGGAACTCGCCGCCCTTGATGCCGTTGTGCACGTCACCTGTCATCGCCCGCCTCCGATGCCTCACCCGCCTTCGGACACCCAAGCAGAACTCCCGCCCAGGAACCGGCTCTTCGCCGGGTCATCACCCTGACAGGCGGTGAGGGTCCGCTACTTCACCGAACCCTCACTTCCACCGAACCCTCACTTGAGTTCGTCCGGGCAAGGCGTCCCCCGAGGCAGCTGGTACGGCGCCGCCAGCCGGTAGATCCCCGCCGACGGGGCCACCAGCATCGTCCACTTGTCGCCCTCCGTGTCCTCCTCGGTCTCGAAGAGGCAGCCGTGGAGGTTCTCGTAGACCTTCGGTTCGCCCTCCTCGCGGTGCTTGGAAGCCTCGGTCTCCTGGGGGGCCTTGAGGCTCTTGCCCTGGGCGTCGACGATGCTCAGCCAGGGGGAGTAGGGGATCTTGACGAGGACACGGCCGGCGCGCTTCACGTCGATCGTCATCTCACCCTGCTCAGCCCGCTGGACCACGGCGTCGGGCTCGGCGAGCGGCGCCGGGTCGTTGACGCGGAAGAGCTGCCAGTTGGCGTCGCCCCAGATCTGCTTCAGATAGGGCAGACCCCGCTGGACCAGCTCACGCTCGCGCTCGGCACCGTCGCCGTCCGGGGCGTCCTTGGGTACCACGACGAAGTGGACGGCCCACCGCTTCAGCCATTCGTGGTAGTTCGCGGAGTTGAGGGTGTCGTCGTAGAAGAGCGGGTTGCGCTTCATGTCGGCCTGCCGGTTCCAGCCGCGCGCGAGGTTCACGTACGGCGCGAGCGCGGACGCCTCCCGGTGCGAGCGCGCCGGAACCACCTCGACCCGGCCCTTACCGGCGCCGACCTGCTGCAACTCGTTCACCAGCGGCGCCAGCTCCCGCGCCCAGGACGCGGCCGGGGTGGTGCGTACGACGTCGTCGACCGACTTGAAGCCGACCCACACCACGAACCCCACGGCCGCGATCACCAGCGCGTACCACTTACGGCTGCGCGGCACGGCGAACGGCAGCGCGCACATCACCACGACCCCGCCGAACGCCATCGCGAGCCGGGTGATGTTGGACCCGATCTGCGAGCTGACGATCCACACGCCGAGCACGAACAGCCCGTACACGGCCGCCGTGATCCGGACCGTCTTCCAGTCCTTCGGCACACAGAGGAAGACGATCACCGCGTAGACGAACGGCAGCGACGCGGACCCGATCGACATCGGCTGCGTCCCGGAGAACGGGAACAGCCAGGCGGAGACGCCGACGACGACGGTCGGCGCGATCCCCAGCGCCCAGGCCCCCGGACGTCGCTTCTGCAAAAACAGCGCGACTGCCACCAGGCCGACGAAGAGCCCGGCGACCGGCGACGACATCGTCGCGAGCGCGGCCAGCGGCGCCGCCGCCAGCGCCTTCGCCCACCGCTTGTACCGCCACTTGTGCGGCCAGCAGAACACGGCGGCCACCGCGCCCAGCGCGAACATGTTCCCGAGCCCGAAGGTGACCCGCCCGCTCGCCGCGTTCGCCAGGAACGAGACGACCCCTATCAGCGCAGGCCAGACCGGGTTCTTCACCGGCCGCGAGCGCAGCAGGATCAGCGTGAGGAGGCCCGCGGAGAGCGTCCCCGCGATCATCATCGTCGTCCGCACACCGAGGACGGACATCAGGTACGGCGAGATGACGCTGTACGACACCGGGTGCATGCCGCCGTACCAGGCGAGGTTGTACGCGGAGTCGGGGTGGCGGCCGACGAACTCCGCCCAGGCGTCCTGCGCGGCCAGATCGCCACCGCTGTTCGCGAAGGTGAAGAACCAGAGCAGGTGCAGACCGGCCGAGAGGACGGTCATGGAGAGGACGAGGTGGTTCAGCAGCCAGGCCCGCGTCCGCACGGCGCGAGGGGCGGCCCAGAGTCTTTGCAGGCGGCCCGGCCCGACGGCGGCCGGCCGGTCAGGTGAGCCGGACTGCGGCACGGGTAGCCGTATTCGCGGGCCGGAGTCCGGGCCCGGGCCGGTGTCGTCGCGTGTCGGCTCCGCTGTGGCCACCTGTAGGCACTCCCCGTGTCCCGTCTTCTTCTCTCGTCCCCTACGGGCTCGTCCCGTAAGACCGCAGGGGGACGACCGCAGGGTGAGCGGCCGTCGAGTCGTGTCCGTTTCGTGACGCTAGCACGCAGCCCGCCGGCTGGTACCGGGCGGTACAAGCCGACGGGCTGCGGATTTGTCCCGGGTCAGCCGATCCGGGTCAGCTTCGCCCCGAAGCCGGGCTCGGCCAACTCACTCTTGAGTGCTACGGGTACCTGTACGGCGCCGCCCGAGCCGCCGTCGCCGACGGTCAGGGTGCCGACCTGGGTGCCCGCCTTCGCGGTGTGCGGGAGATCACCCGCGGCGAAGGAGAGCTTCACCTGGAGACCGGCCCAGCCGACGGCGGTGACGTCCTTCGTGACGACCACGGGGGTACGGCCGCCGACACCGTCGTCCACATAGCCGACGACGTCGCCCTTCTTGAGGATCGTCGCGGACTTCAGGGCCTCCTGCGCCGCGCGGATCAGCTTGTCGCCCGCGGACAGGGCGCCCTGGAGGATCGTGTTGTCGAAACCGCCTTCGGGCTGGCGCAGGACCGCGCCGAAGACGGTGCGGGTCTCGCCGCCTATCTCCTTCGTCGCCGCGAAGACCAGGTTGCCCCGGGCGGAGGTGGTGGTGCCGGTCTTGATGCCGATCACGTCGTTCTTGCCGACCAGCTGGTTCCAGTTGCCCTGCCGGGCGCCCTTGTAGTCGTAGTACTCCATCATCGCCGCGACCGAGCGGAAGGCGGGGTCCTGCATCGCCTTCTTGGCCAGCTTCACCTGGTCCACGGCCGTGGAGACGGTCGTGTCGTTCAGGCCCGAGGGGTCGGTGTACGTCGTGTCGGTCATGCCGAGCTCCTTGGCGGCGGCGTTCATCTTCGCCACGAAGCCCTGCTCGGAGCCGGCGTCCCAGCGGGCCATCAGGCGGGCGATGTTGTTCGCGGACGCGATCAGGATGCCCTGGAGCGCCTCACGCTGGGAGATCTCGTCACCGGCCGTCACCTTCACGGTCGACTCGCCGTCCGCGGACGCCTGGTCCTGGGCGGTCTGGTCGACCTTGATCATCGGGCCCTTGGCGTCACGCTTCAGGGGGTGGTCACGCAGGATGAGGTACGCCGTCATGACCTTGGCGACACTCGCGATCGGCACGGGCTTCTGCTCCCCGGAGGAACCGAAGGTACCGATGCCCTGCACCTCAAGGGCGGCCTGTCCCTTGGCCGGCCACGGGACGTCGACCTTGCCGCCGTCGAAGGAGTAGGTCTTCTCGGCGGTGAGCTGAAGGGTGGGGGCGGGCAGCGGGCGGACCATCTGCGCGATCGCGAACACGACCACCAGCAGGACGACCAGCGGGGTCCAGATCTTCACCCGGCGGGCGAGGGTCCGCAGGGGGGTGGGCGGCGGGGGCGGGGTGTTCGTCAGCTCGGCCAGCAGGTCCAGCGGGGGCTTCGGAGGGAGCGGCTGCTGTGTCGTGCGCTCCGGGCCGACCTGGGGGACCGCGGTGGTGGCCGTCGTGGTCGCGGCTCCCTCCGAGGTCGTAGGGGTCGTACGGGGTTTCCGGGTCGCCGGGTCGTCCAGGGGCTTCAGGGCGACGAAGGTGCTGGTCCGCTCGGGGTCACCCTTAGGGGTGGGGTCGCCCTTACGGGGTGCGGTGCCGGGGGTGGCGGCGGGCTCGTCCTCGCCGGGGCCGGTCTTCTCGGCGTCCGGCTTCTTCTCGGCGTCCGGCTTCTTCGGGGCGGCCGAGGTCCAGGCGGCGCCGGCCTTGCCCGCGTCGCCGGTGCCGGTCGCGGGGGCGGTGGTGCCGGGCTTCTCTTCCGAGACAGCGGGCTTCGGCACGTCGCCCAGCTTCAGCATCGTCGTCGGCTGGTCGACGTGCGGCTCGGGGCGTACGGCCTTGAAGATCGCCGTCGGCTGGTCGACGGGGTGGGGGTCGCCGTCGGCGTCCGTGTCGTCGGCCTCGGACTTCGGCTCGGGGGTGGGGGAGTCGGGCTCCTCGGCCTTCCCCTCGGCCTTGGAAGCGGGCTTGTCCGCAGGGGAGTTGTCGCCGTCGCTCTCGTCGGATTCGGCGGCGCCCTCGTCCGGGTCGGCGACGTGCTCGTCCGAGTCGGTGCCGCTCGCCGGGGAGTTGGTGTCGGCGTCGTCCGAAGCGGCTATGTCCTGCGCCGAGTTGTCCTCATCGCCGGACGGCTCGCCCGGCTCCTGGACGGAGTCGGCCTCGACGGCGTCGTCCGCGTCGTCCGCGTCCGGCTTCGCGGCGGCGGAGGCCGGACGGTGTTCCCCCGGGCCGTCGGAATCGGCCTCCGGGCTGTCCTCGTCCGCGTCGCGGGGCTCGGGCGTCCGCTCCGAGCCCTCCTCGGCGCCCCCAGAAGCCCCCTGAGCGCCCTGTGCGCCCCCGAGGTCCCCCGACCCGGCCTCACTCTCTCCGGAGCCCTCAGGGCCCGCCTCAGCCCCCTTGCCGCCCTCGGTGGTGTCGGCCTGTTCGGTGCCGTTGCGCGGGGTGTCCGCGTCGTCACGTTCGGCGTCCGAGTTGTTGGCGTCCTCGTCGTGCGGGGCCGTCGCCGGTGAACTCCCGGCGTCCGAAGCCTCGTCGGACCCGCCCTCAGGGGTTTCCTCGGGGTCTGTTCCTCTGTCCTTGTCCCCGTCCTTCGGCAACGTCAGCACCCGGGTCGCGAGGTCGACGCCCCCGTGCGGATCCGCCTCGGGGGCGGACGGGACGCGGGGATCGGGAACCGGGGAGCCGGAAACCCGCGTCGGTCGTGACGACTCGTGCTGCTTGGACCTGTCGGGGGACTCGCCCGCCACCGATGCCTCCTCATGCGCCGCACGCCCTGCCGTACGGCTGCGAAACGAACCGTGTACCTGTTGCCGAGACTCTCAGCACCCCGTCGCCCGGACGGCGCCTGCGCTGTCCGAACCGTGTACCAGTGTCCTGTGTGGAGCGCTTGGCCCCTGCGGTAGACGAGAACGACATACCTGCCGGTTCCCTTACAAACAGGTCACGCACCCTCGACAGATGAATGTGAGAGGGGTCACCCTGTCTTTCATCCACGCGGGGAGGCATGGATGGGCAGGAGCCGCAGAACCATTCCGGAAGAGCTTTTGCTGCTGGCGTTGGACCCGACCACGGGTACCACCGCGCAGCCGCAGTCGCTCGACCTCGGTCTGGCCGGAGCACAGCTAGTGGAGCTGGCGCTGGCCGGACGGATAGCCCCTGACGGGGATCGTATCGCCGTGGTGGCACCACGGCCGACAGGTGATCCGACACTGGACCACGCACTGGAGTTGCTGCGCAGGCGCGGCGCCCCGGTACGCGCGGTCCACTGGATCGGCGGACCCCGCCTGGGGCTCCGCCAGACGTACCTCTCGCATCTGGAGCGGTGCGGCATGGTCGCCGCCGTGCCGGGACAGATGTGCGGGGTGCTGCCGACGACTCGCTACCAGGCGACGGAGACGACGATCAGCCGGGAGATCAGGTCCCGGCTGGACTCCGCGATCCGCACCGGCGTCCCGCCGGACCCGCGGACCGCGGCGCTCGCGGCGCTCGCACATGCGGTCGGCCTCGGCAAGCACCTGTACCCGGGTAACGAGGGACGTTCGTCCCGCTCCCGGCTACGGGACCTGATCAGGCACGACCCGATGGGCGGCCTCGTGGCGCACGCCGTGATGGACGTCCAGAACGGTGTGGCCGTCCAGCCACGCCGACCCGCCCCGGCACCGGCCGGCCGCCAGGCCGCGCCACCCGCCAGGGCGACCGCGGAAGCGGCCCACGGGGTCCCGGCGCAGCCACGCCGGTCGGCCACCATGGCGCGTGTCGTGGCCCACTGAGCCGCAGTTCCACGACACATCTCGCAACTCCGCGCCCCACCGGACCCGTTCGGGAGCCGCGCGCACGCGCGGGGTGGTGTTCCGTCTCGCCGATCAAGGCGAAACGGTACGCCACCCCGCGCGGACGCATGTCCGAAAACGGTTGCACCAGCGTGCAGTTGAGCAGGTCACCGGAACCGGCCGAATCTGTCAGTATCCCTCAACTTGCGGGCGTGGCCTGCATATCCGGGGTTTCCCGGCGGTAATAAGCCTGTTGGTGGCAATCTGCTCAGCAGCAGATACACAAAGTATCAACAGGCATTCAGCCGGAGGTGCACGTCACATGCCGTCCAACACCAATCCGACCGTGCGTCGGCGGCGGCTCGGTCTGGAGCTGCGCAAGCTCAGGGAGTCCAAGGGCCTCACCGCCGAGCAGGTGGCCAAGCGGCTGCTGGTCTCGCAGTCGAAGATCAGCCGGCTGGAGAACGGGCGGCGGAGTATCAGTCCGCGGGATGTCCGGGATCTGTGCGGGGTGTACGAGATCGAGGACGAGCGGATGATCGAGTCGCTCATGCAGATGGCGAGGGAGTCGCGGCAGCAGGGGTGGTGGTACGCGTTCAAGGACATCCCGTACAGCGTGTACATCGGGCTGGAGGACGACGCGTCGGGTATCCGTGTGTACTCGCCGCAGGTCATCCCCGGGCTGCTCCAGACCCCGGAGTACGCGGCGGCCGTCATCAAGGGGGCGTTGCCGGAGAGTTCGCTGGAGGACATCGAGAAGCGGGTGGATGTCAGGCTGCGGCGGCAGGGGCGGCTCGGTGAGCAGGTCCACTCCGTCACCGGAGAGATCAAGGAGGCGGTGCGGCTGTGGGTGGTGATCGACGAGGCCGTGCTGCGCCGGGTCGTCGGGAGCCGGCAGCTGATGCGCGAGCAGTTGGAGAACCTGCTGGAGGTGTCCCGGCTCCCGCACGTCACCATCCAGGTGATGCCGTTCGACGCGGGGGCCCATCCGGGTATCACCGGCGGCTACTCGATCCTGGAGTTCGCCGAACTGGCCGATTCCAGCGTGGTCTACATCGAGGGCGTCACCAGCGATCTGTACCTGGAGAAGCATCACGACCTTCAGACGTACACCCTCATGTACGAGCACCTGAGGGCGCAGGCCCACAACGTCGAGCAGTCCAAGAACTTCATCGAGGCCCTGGCGAAGGAATACGCGCGCTGAAACCCGGCACTGTACCGTGCCGGGTGTCCGAGTGCGGGATGATCCAGGAATATGCCACCAGAACGAGCGAACGACTACCCCTGAGGCAGGGGGCTCTGAGTAGCGTCGAACCGCGTCGACGATCAACCGTGTCGCCGCGAACGGAACGAACTACTGGAGTGCACATGGCAATTCGCCAGGGGGCCACGTCTACGTGGGTCAAATCCTCCTACTCGGGCGGGAACGGCGAGTGCGTAGAGGTGAGGTCGCCTTCCGGGGCGCTGGCCGTACGCGACTCGAAGCTTCCCGGGGGCGCCGACTTGACGTTCCCCGCCGACATGTGGACCGCCTTCGTGGAGTCGGTCAAGTAACCCTCAACTGAACAAGCACCACCGAGAGCCCTCTCGACGAGATCGCCGTCCTTGCCGAGGGGGCTCGGCTTGTGCCCTCGGCCGAGCACGCCTGATCAGGGCCGCCCCTGGCGTGTCCCGGGGGTTCCGGCCGGACTGCGGCGCGTATCAGGCCCTGTCACCGATCGCGGTGAACTCCAGACAGCGCGCGCTTCACCCGCCGGCCGCCCGCCGCACCGGGAACGCCACGTCGCACACCGGGTCTTCCGGGCCCGCCGCGTCCCAGTCGGTGAAGTAGATCTCCCGGCACGGGCCGTCGTACGACCAGCCCTCCCGTTTCATCCACGCCTCCACCGCCTCGTACGCCCCAAGTATCTGGGGGTGGGCGACCTGGGCCTTCGTGATGCGGGTGACGGCCAGGCGGCGGGCGGGTTCGAGGCGGGTGCGGGTACTACGGGTACGGGGCTGGGCGGCGGCCCAGGCACGCGCCGCATCCTCGTCCCCTACGGGTACGCACGCCTCCGCCGGGCCGTCGCTCTCCATCGAGGACTCCGCGTGGTAGGCGACGAAGGGGTGGGCGGTGAGGCCGCCGCAGGACGCTGCGGCCTCTTCGAGCCGGCCCAGGGCGGCCGGGATCCAGACGGGGAGTTCGTCCGCGAGGATGTGCCGGGTCTCGGTGAGCAGCAACTGCTCGGGGATCTCCACGAGTTCGACCTTGAACTCGGGGTACGGGGTTGTCGTCTCCGTCATTTCCTGGCGCCTTCCAGTCAGGTGGCTCTGGGTCATACGGCGACGGAGGTAGGCGGCGAGGGCGCGGCGTTCGGCGTGCCGGGACTCGGCCTCGGACCAGTAGGCGTCGAGGAGTTGTGCGGGGTCCTCGCGGGTCCCGGCACTCGTGCCGTTCCCGGTGCCCGTGCCGCTCGCTTCGACGATCTCTGCGATCCGGGCGAGCGGCATGTCCAGGCGGCGCAACAGGGCGACCAGGCGGGCCTGTTCGATCTGGCTCTCCTGGTAGTACCGGTACCCGCTGACGCCGTCCACCCGGGCGGGCGTCAGCAGCCCCAGCCGGTCGTACAGCCGCAACGCCTTCGCGGACAGCCGGGCGCGGGCGGCGAAGAGGCCGATGCTGAGGAGTTCCTCGTCCACGCCGTCGTCCACGTCGTTCACGTCGTCCATGCCGTCATCCTCCGTCACCGGGCGGGAGTGCCCGGTGGGAGGAGACTGGGGTCTGCCCCTAGGGGAAGGTCAACGGGAGTGGACTGCGCCTCGTCCTCAGCCCGCGAGCTGCGCCTCGACCGCCGTGACGACGTCCGTGGACTCCGGCTCGGTCTGCGGGGAGAAGCGGGCGACGACGGTGCCGTCCCGGCCGATCAGGAACTTCTCGAAGTTCCAGCGGATGTCGCCGGTGTGCCCCTCGGCATCGGCGAACCCGACGAGCCGCTCGTACAGCGCGTGCCGGTTCTCGCCGTTCACCTCGACCTTCTCGGTCATCGGGAACGTCACGCCGTACGTCGCGGAACAGAACTCCGCGATCTCCTCGGCGCTGCCGGGCTCCTGGCCCAGGAACTGGTTGCACGGCACACCGAGAACGGTGAACCCCTGCTCCGCGTACCGCGCCTGGAGCTTCTCCAGCCCCGAGTACTGCGGCGTGAGCCCGCACTTCGACGCGACATTCACGACGAGCACAACCTGTCCGGCATACCGCGAAAGCTCCGCGGACCCACCCTTGAGCGCATCGATCTCGACCTGGAGGGGGGAGGTGGCGTTGATAGTCATGCTCCGGATGCTAACGCCGCTCCCTGAACAGCTCCCGCCCACCGGGCCCTGCACAACAACACCCGACCGCACCGCGCCGCCCACCGTCCCGCGGCCGGGTCTCCTTGTCGGCCCTCAGTTGCGGCCGGTCGCGCCATCCCCACTCACTCGCAGCCGGGTCCCCTTGTCCGCCCCAGCCCCGGCGGGCCGTGCCGCGTCTCCCACCCGCAGCCGCGTCTCCTCCTCCGCCCCAGCTGCGGCCGGTCGCGCCACCCTCACCAACCCGCAGCCGGGTCTCCTCCTCGACGACGTCCCGCCGGGTGGCGTAGCCGATCAACGGACCGGAACTCGCAGGTCATGCCGGATATTTCGACCAGCCGGGGCACTCCCGGTGTCGACCGGGCCACTTCGCGTGCCGCGCCGACGGAGAGATCGTCGCGAGCCTGATACCGGAGGGCGAAGCGCATGATCGCTCACGCCACCTCGCGGGACGCGACCTCCTCCTCCGCCCCAGCTCCGGCCGGTCGTGCCATTCCCACTCACTCGCAGCCGGGTCTCCTTGCCCGCCCCAGCCCCGGCGGGCCGTGCCGCGCCTCCCACCCGCAGCCGCGTCTCTTCCCCTGCCCCAGCTCCGTCCGGTCGCGCCACCCCCAGTGCCCTAAGGGCCTGGAAGGTACCCCCATAGGGCGGCACAGGTGGGCGCAGCGGCACCCCGCCAGCGCGGGCAAGCGGCCTCCCACCCCAGCCGCCCACCGACCCGCACCCACCCACCCACCCGCACGCATCGCCCCACCGACCCCGCCCCCACCACACCCCCTCACCTCACCGCCCCCACCACCCCATCCCCCACCCCCGTCCGCGCATACAGCACCGACCTCCCCACCCGCCTCCGCTCCACCAGCCCCGCATCCCGCAGCACCCGCAGATGCCGCCCCACGGACCCCAGCGCCTGCCCGGTGACCGCGACGAGTTGGCTTGTGCTCGTGGGCTGCTCCAGCAGGAGGAGGACCCGAGCCCGCCCGGCCCCCAACAGGGCGTCGAGGGCGCCGACTTGGCCAGAGTCGGGCTCCTCCGCGAGTGCCCCGGCGCAGGGGTACACCACCGCGTACCGCAGCGCCTCCTCCCAGGCCACCCACCCGGTCTGAGGGGTCACGGGTACGAAGATCAGCTCGGCCCCGGAGATCTCCCGAGGCGGATACTCGTGGTGATTGACCTGGAACCGGCTCTCACCGAGCCAACGGGTCCCGGGCCGCAGGGAGTCGAGCACGGCGGCCCAGCCCCCGCGGCTCACCTGGTCGAGCCGCGCGCTGACATCCGTTTCGAGGACCCGCCGCCTCCGCTCCCAGTACGGCTGGACGGCCGCTTCCCACACCCACTCCATGAGGGACGCGGCCCGCTCGGGAAGGTCGTCGCGGAGGAGGACGCGGGGAAGGTCACCCCCGAGAGCCAGCCGAAGATGCGCATGGGACTCGGCGACCCCCACCCCCCGTACCCGTACGACTTCGGTGGTGAAGTCCTCCCCACCCCTAGGGGCAGGCGTGAGGAAATCGGCGATCCAGTCCCGCCCCAGCCCCGCCCGCACGAGCGACGCGGTGACGGGATCGCCGGCGAGCCTCGACCGGTACGCGGGAAGGTGCGCGTCCAGCCACCGGCTCTCCCCCGGATGCCGCCCCACCCCGGCATGCAACAACTGCAACCCGGCAAAGGTCTCGGCCAACGGCGACAGCACGAACCGACTCCGAGCGATCGTGTCCGCATTGACCCACCAAACCCCCACGAACCTCTCCGATCCCCCCACACTCTTTCGCGCACCGGCGAAACGATAACGACCCCGATCCCCCCACCCCGACACTCCACCCATGCCGAGCGACACCACCGCACCCCCACCCGAACCCACCCCCACAGCGAACCCCGCACCGCAACCCCCACCCAAGACCACCACCCCCTACAGCTCCCTCTTCCGAACCCCCGAATTCACCCCCCTCTTCCTCTCCACGGCGACCCACACCGCCGCCCAGACCCTCGCCGGCCTGGCCCTCGGCACGCACGTCTACCGCGAAACCGGCTCCCCCCTCCTCTCCGCCCTGAGCATGTTCGGCCAGTCGATCACCCAGGTCCTCGGCGCCGCCTTCCTCCTCTCGGGCGCCGACCGCCTCCGCCCCCGTACGACCCTGACGACCCTCTCCCTGACGTTCGCCGCGACGACGGCCCTGATCGCGCTCCCCGCCCTCCCCCTGCCCGCCGTCTTCGCGGTGCTCCTCCTCCAGGGCCTGGTCTCGGCGCTCGGCGGCGGAGTCCGCTGGGGCCTGCTGAACGAGACCCTCCCCAACGGGGCCTATCTGACGGGCCGTTCCCTGTTCAACATGATGAACGGCCTGATGCAGATCGGCGGTTACGCCACGGCAGGCCTGCTCCTGACGATCGTGAGCCCGCCCCAAGTCCTCACGCTCGCGGCCCTGTTGTACGCAGCCTCCGCCCTCACCACCCGAACGGGCCTGACCGAACGCCCCCCGAGAACCACCGGCCGCCCCACCCCGTCGGAGACCTGGCGCACGAACGCCGAACTCTGGTCGGACCGCCCCCGCCGCCTCACCTACCTCGGCCTGTGGATCCCGAACGGCCTGATCGTCGGCTGCGAATCCCTGTTCGTCCCCTACGACCCCACGGCGGCGGGCACACTGTTCGCCTGCGCGGCGCTCGGCATGCTCATCGGAGACGTCACCGTCGGCCGGGTCCTCACCCCCGAGGTGCGCCGCAGAGCCGCAACCCCTCTCCTCCTGCTCCTGGCCGCCCCCTACACCGCCTTCGCCCTCCACCCACCCCTCCCGGTGACGGCCCTGGCCGCGACCCTCGCCTCGATCGGCTTCGGCGCGAGCCTGGTCCAACAGGAACGCCTGATGCACCTGACGCCCCCCCAACTCAGCGGCCACGCCCTGGGCCTGCACTCCTCCGGCATGCTCACCCTCCAGGGCCTGTCCGCCGCGACAGCCGGCTCCCTGGCCCAACTCACCGGCCCCGCAAGCGCGATGACCGTCATGGCGACGGCATCGGTGGCCGCCACCCTCGCCCTGCACCGCGGGGACGGCGGGCGCCGAAGCCGGCGTCGAGGGGGAGAAGAACCAGAAGCCCTCCGCTGAACACTCGCCCGGCGAGAACGGAGCACCTGGACGAGCGCCGCCCTCCAGAACCTCCTGGTCCGAGGCTCACCGCTCCTCCGGCACCCCGCCCTCCAACAGCCGCTCCCCGATGTCGTCGGCCCACGACTGGGCCCAGCGGCGCAGCCGGTCCACGTCCGCGCAGCCGGTGAACTCGGCGTCGTCGAGCCACTCGGTGCGGATCAACCGGCCCTGGAGGTCAGGGAGTTCGAGGCCATCGGGGAGGTGGCGGCGGCCGAGTTCCTCCAGCTCGGGCCGGCTCCAGAACTCCGCGCAGGCGGCGACGCGGACGAGGTCGCGGGCGTAACCGCGGCGCACGAAGTCGCGGACCTTGACGCCGACGGCGTCGGGGAGGGAGAGGGCGAGACCGGAGGGGGTCTCGACCGGGGCCCGCCACAGGACCTCCTTGCAGAGGGAGACGCCGACCCCGTCGGCCGTCAGGCGGGCGAACAGCGGGCCCTTCTCCACGACTTGCGTGTCCCACCCCAAATCGGCCAGCCCCACAGTGAGTCGGGAGGCGATCCACTCCAGGCGCGACGGATGCTCGGTGGCCACGCACAGCGCACCCGACCACGTCACCACCCCGTGCGCACGCAACGCGCACCCACCCGACAGGGCGAGGGGATACGGCGCCCCGACGGCCAGCACATCGGCCGCCAGGGACCGCTCCGAGAACATGGCTGGATTATGCCGGGCGGACATGCCGAGCGCGGGGCGCACGACCAGCGAAACGCTCCCCACCGGCAACATCGGCCGTACCACGGGCACTTGACGCACTCGACACCCGCCCTGACCATGAGCCCATGAACGCGATGTCCGACGAGATCGCAGTCATGTTGTCCGCCGGCAGGCAGGAGGAGGCGTACCGCCACCACCGGGAACTGTTCACGCAACCCCTGTTCGCGCAGGACTGGCGGACGAGGCCCACGGACCCCGGCCGGCGCGCGTACGAGCGGTACCTCCGGCTGCTGCCGAGACTGCGGCCGATGGAAGCGGCCACCGACATCAGGGAGTTGGTCACGCTCCACGAGTGGGCGACGACCGTGGACCCCCACCTCGCGCTCCTGCTGAGCGTCCAAGTCAACCTGGCGCTGGGCACGTTGACGGAGTACTCCCCGCTGTCCGGCGAACCCGAACGCACCCGGCGCCGGATGCTGGCGGGCCGTGCGGTCGGCTCGTACGTCGTCACCGAACTCGGCCACGGCAGCGACCTCGTCCACATCGAGACGATCGCCGAATTCGACCCGGAGACAAGGGAGTTCGTGCTGAACACCCCCGCCTCGACGGCGGTCAAGTTCATGTCCAGCACGGCTCCGCCCCCGCTCGCCGGCGTCGCCCGCTTCGGCATCGTCCTCGCCCGCCTGATCCTGTGGGGCGAGGACCGGGGCCCGTACGCCTTCCTGGTCCACCTCACCGCCCCCGACGGCACGGTCGTCCCCGGCGTCACCGTCCGCCGCCTCCCCGACAAGCCCGTCCTCGGCATCGACAACGCGCTCACCCGCTTCGACGGCGTCCGCGTCGGCCTCGACTGCCTCCTCTCGCCCGACGGCACCCGCGTCACCGAAGAGGGAGAACTCGTGGAACCGCTTGCTGGGACGAGCCGCACCTGGCGGGCGATCAGCCGCGTCCGGATCGGCCGGGTCACGGCGGCGGCGATGGCCGCGGCGGCGGCCCGCGCGGCGCTCTCC
>NZ_JBTYMC010000142.1:0-16762 GCF_054880855.1 Streptomyces sp. S6
CGGTCGGCGAGCGTGAGGCCGGCAGCCTCGGCGAGCGCTGTGCGCGGGGCGGCGCCGATCGCCGCGAGCACGTCGTGCGCCGGGTGCTCCTCGCCGTCGTCCGTGCGGACCGCGAGGACCATGCCGTCCTGGCCGACGATCTCGGTGAGGCGGGCGCCGAAGTGGAAGCGCACGCCGTGCTCCGCGTGGAGGTCGGCGAAGAGCTGGCCCAGCTCGGGGCCCAGCACGCCGTGCAGCGGCGTCGGCTCCGGTTCGACGACGGTGACCTCGGCGCCGTACGTACGGGCCGCCGCGGCGACCTCCAGGCCGATCCAGCCGGCGCCGGCGATCACCAGGTGGCCGTTGTCGCGGCCGAGGGCCTTCAGGACGTGCCGCAGGCGCTCGGCGTGCGCCAGGCGGCGCAGGTGGTGGACGCCGGCGAGGCCGGTGCCGGGGAGGTCGAGGCGGCGGGGCTCGGCGCCGGTAGCGAGGAGGAGCTTGTCGTAGGCGATGACCGTGCCGTCGCCCAGGCGGACCGTGTGGGCCGCGCGGTCGATCGCCGTGACCGTCTGGCCGAGGTGCAGTTCGATGTCGTTCTGCGCGTACCAGGCCGGTTCGTGGACGAAGACGCTGTCGCGTTCGTCCTTGCCGAGGAGGTAGCCCTTGGAGAGCGGGGGGCGCTCGTAGGGGTGGTCGCGTTCGTCGCCGATCAGTATCACGCGCCCGGTGAATCCCTCCGCACGGAGCGTCTCGGCCGCCTTGGCGCCGGCCAGGCCGCCTCCGACGATGACGAACGTCTGATCCGCGTCGACCACTTGATGCCTCCTCGTAAGGGTGTCGCCACATGCGAGCGTCCCGCACGCAACGTTCGGGGGGAAGGGGTAGTGCCCCGGCGGGGCGATCTCAGGCGGGGCCCGTCAGTCGTGCGTGCAGGGCCCGCGCGGACGCGTCGGTGAGGGAGGCGATCTGGTCGACGATCACCCTTTCGCGGGCGTGGTCGTCCGGCGCGTTGACGAACAGGGCGTGGAACTGCGGGTCGAGCCCGTACGGCGCCCGCGCGGTGAGCGCGTGCGCGAGTTCCGTGATGACGATCCGCTGGTCCGCGCGGAGCCGCTCCTGCTCGGCGCGCTGCATCACGTACCGGTCGGCGACGGCCTTGAGGACGGCGCATTCGAACCGGGTCTCCCGGGGGACGACGAGTTCGGCGGCGTAGCGCGTGAGGCGGCCGGTGCCGTACCCCTCGCGGGTGGCGCCCTCGGCGGCCAGGCAGAAGCGGCCGATGAGCTGGCTGGTGGCGTCCTTGAGGCGGGCCTGGGCGACCGCCGTGCCGTCGTAGCCGTGCGGCCACCACTCCTCGGCGAGGAGGCGGTCGAGGGCGGCGGCCAGTTCGGCGGGGTCCGTGTCCGCCGGGACGTAACGGCCCACCGCCACGCGGAAGATCTCCTCGCGCTCCTCGCGCGCGTGCAGGCTCGCCGGGGCGATGTGGCCGGCGTGCAGGCCGTCCTCCACGTCGTGCACCGAGTAGGCCACGTCGTCCGACCAGTCCATGACCTGGGCCTCGAAGCACGCGCGCGTGCCGGGGGATTCCTTGCGGACCCAGTCGAAGACCGGGCGGTCGTCGTCGTACACGCCGAACTTGGGCGACGCCGGGTTCGTGGGGTGCGCGCCCCTGGGCCAGGGGTACTTCGTCGCCGCGTCGAGCGTGGCGCGCGTGAGGTTGAGGCCCACCGAGCCGTCCGGGGTGAAGCGCTTGGGCTCGATGCGGGTGAGCAGGCGCAGGGACTGGGCGTTGCCCTCGAAGCCGCCGCAGTTCTTCGCGAAGTCGTTCAGCGCCTGTTCGCCGTTGTGGCCGAAGGGCGGGTGGCCCAGGTCGTGCGCCAGGCAGGCGGCCTCCACGAGGTCCGGGTCGCAGCCGAGCGCCGCGCCGAGCTCCCTGCCGACCTGGGCGCACTCCAGGGAGTGCGTGAGGCGGGTGCGGGGGCTCGCGTCCCACACCGGGCCCTGCGTCCCCGGTGTGACCACCTGGGTCTTGCCGGCGAGTCTGCGCAGGGCGGAGGAGTGCAGGAGGCGGGCGCGGTCGCGTTGGAAGGCGGTGCGGCCGGGGCGTTTGTCCGGCTCGGGGGCCCAGCGGTCGGTGGCGGAGGGGTCGTAGGCGGAGAGGTCGTCGGTGAGGGGGGAGTCGGTGCCTTCCATGGTTCGACAGTACGGGGTGGGGCTGACAATTCGCCTAAACGGCTGCCGTGGGTTGCCGGAGGGCGGGTGCGGCGCCTCAAGCGGCGTTGGTGTCGGCCCTCGTTTCCAAGCACCCCTCGTATCGGTGAAGGATCAGGCGGGCCATCGCGTCGTGCGCTCCGAGCGGTGCCGACGCGATCCACGGTGCCACCCGCGCGCACTCCGTCGCGAAGCGGCCCGGGGCCGTGAAGTACGAGGCGACGGCCACGCGCGTGTACCCGCGTGCGGTGAGGCCGGCGATCGCGTTCGGGACGGCCGGTTCGGCGGTGGAGGCGTAGGCCGGGACGACGGGGACGCCGAGGCGGGCGGAGAGGAGGTGGGCGGTGCGGTCGGTGTCGGCGGCGTTGTCGGGGTCGCGGGAGCCGGCCGCCGCGAGGATCACCGCGCTGGTACGGCGTTCTTCTCCGGTGCCGGCGTGCCAGCCGGCCTCCTCCAGGCGGGCGGCGAGGGTGTCGATCAGGAGGGGGTGGGAGCCGAGCGCACCGGCCACGCGCGCGCGGGGGTGCG
The DNA here is from genome assembly GCF_054880855.1 of Streptomyces sp. S6. Lineage (NCBI taxonomy): Bacteria > Bacillati > Actinomycetota > Actinomycetes > Kitasatosporales > Streptomycetaceae > Streptomyces > Streptomyces sp. S6. The sequence goes on from NZ_JBTYMC010000142.1 coordinate 2,719, forward strand.
TTGCGGCGGCCATCTCCGGGATGTCGCGTTTGATGTGGTAGCCCCGGCCGAGGAGGAGGGGGACGAGGACGACGTCCCTGGTGCCCTCGGCCTCTTCAGCCTCTTCAGCGCGCAGGCGCGCGAGCGTGTCCGTGAGCAGCGGCTCGTTCAGCTCGATGTGGCCCAGGTGGACGGGCAGACCGGGACGCCGCGCGCGGACGCGGTCCAGGAGCGCGCGGACGGTGCGCAGCGCCCGGGGGTCGCGGCTGCCGTGGGCGACGACCACCAGGGCGGGCGGCGCGGGGCGCCTGCGGGGGACGAGGCTGAGCTGGCTGGGCATGAGGGGATCCTCGCGCACAGGCGTTGCGCGGTGGTTGCGTGACCGTCACGGGCGTTTTCCGGGGGTTCACGGTGGGTGGGGGTGGGGTGTGAGGGGGCGGTGCGGTGCGGTGAACCAAATCGGGGCGGAGTGCGTCTTGCCTGGTGAAAGCGGCCCGGGGAGGCCGGAGTGGGGGCGGCCCGGGGAGGGTCCGAGGGAGGGGTGCTCATGCGGAGGCCGACGCTGCGGAGACCGCGGCTGCCGCGTACGCGGACCGGTCAGCGGCGGCTCGTGCAGGCCGTGATGGCGGTGTGCGTGCTCGCACTGCTCCCGTCGACGTGGCTGTTCCTCTCGACGTCCGGGCGTTTCGGCACGACCGCCGACGCGCCTCGCAGGGACGTCGCCGTGGTCTTCGGCGCGGGCCTGTGGAACGGCGAGCCGTCGCCGTACCTGCGGGGTCGGCTGAACGCGGCGATCGACCTCTACCGCGCGGGCCGCGTCAAGGTCGTCCTGGTGACGGGCGACAACAGCCGCGAGGAGTACGACGAGCCGGACGCGATGCGCACCTACCTCACGCGCCACGGCGTCCCGGACGACCACGTCGTCAGCGACTACGCCGGTTTCGACACCTGGGACTCCTGCGTTCGCGCCAAGAAGATCTTCGGCGTCGACCGCGCGGTCCTCATCAGCCAGAGCTTCCACATACGCCGCGCCGTCGCCCTCTGCGAGTCGGCCGGCATCGACTCCTACGGCGTCGGCGTCGCCGAGAGACACGACGCGACCTGGCTGTACGGAGGCACCCGCGAGGTGTTCGCCGCGGGCAAGGCCGCACTGGACGTCCTGTTCGACCCGGACCCCAAGTTCCTGGGCCCCCGCGAACCGGGGATCGGACAGGCGCTGGCTTCTCGGGCGGGGTGATCGGTCGGGGCGAGGGGGCGGTGCCGTCGCGCAGGGAGGCCGTCGCGCAGGGAGGCCGTCGCGCAGGGAGGCCGTCGCGCAGGGAGGCCGTCGCGCAGGCGCTCGGCCGGTTCCATCGCGCAGCCGGTCTCATCGCCTGACGCGTGCGCTGTTCCTGATGCACGGGTGGGCCCGTGACGTGGAAGTTCCATCGCGAGGTGGGCGGCGTCATGGGGCGGGCGGTGCCGTCGCACGGGCGCTCGGCCGACCCGTCGCGCAGCCGGTCTTATCACCGGGCCAGGTGTCTGCGCCGACCCTGTTGTGCAGGCGGCCCATGACGCAGCTGGCCCGCAGCGGCGCGCGGCCCATGGTGTGGCTGCCCCTCGTACGCGGCCAGTTGCTCGGGGTGGGCCGGCCGCCCCACGCGACCGGCCCGCCCCTCTCGACCGGCCCGTCACGCGGAGCGCCCCTCCGTGCGTGCGAACTCACTGCGCATGCGGCCCCACCGCCGGTGGGGCACCTCGCCGGATCTGCTTCACCGGGTGCACGGGTGACTCCGCCACGGCACACCCGCGGCCACAGCCACCCGCCATCTCCCCACCACGACCAGCCCGGCGTTCACCTCCCGGTGAACCGCGCCGGTCGTTTCTCCAGGAACGCCGTCATGCCCTCCGTCTGGTCGTCGGTCGCGAACAGGCCGTGAAACGCCCGGCGTTCGTAGCGGACCCCGTCGCGCAGCCCGGTCTCCAGCGCCCGGTCGACGCAGTCCCGGGCGGCGCGGACGGCGAGGCGGCCGTACGAGGCGATGGTGGCCCCGGCCTCCAGCGCCTCCGGGAGTGCACGGTCGTCGGGGACGACCCGGGACACCAGTCCGGCGGCCTCCGCCTCGCGGGCGTCCATCGTGCGGCCGGTGAGGACGAGGTCCATCGCCTTGGCGCGGCCGACCAGCCGGGTGAGGCGCTGGGTGCCGCCGATCCCGGGGATCACCCCGAGCTTGATCTCGGGCTGACCGAACCGCGCGGACTCCCCCGCGATCACGAGGTCACACATCATCGCCAGTTCACAACCCCCGCCGAAGGCAACGCCGTTGACCGCGGCGACCTTCGGGACGGGAAGGTCGGCGAACTCCTCCCACGCCCCGAAGTAGTCCTCCGCGAGCATGTCCCCGGCGCTCTTCCCGGCCATCTCCCTGATGTCGGCGCCCGCGGCGAACGCCCGCTCGGAGCCGGTGAGGACGACGCACCCGACCTTGTCGTCGGACGCCAACGGCCGGACCGTGTCGAGGAGTTCGCCGAGCAGCTCGGAGCTCAGCGCGTTGAGGACCTGCGGCCGGTGCAGCCGGACGAGCACGACACGGTCGTACCGCTCCACTTTGAGATGACGCATCGTCAGCATCCTTTCTACGAGTCCCAGATCGCGCCGTACGCCGGGATGCCCCGGCGTTCGAGGCCGTGGACGACCTGCCAGGTGAGCTTCTTGTTGGAGATGCAGATGACCGCTTCGGCGCCGAAGTCGCGGTAGGCGGCGTACGCGAGGTCGACCATGTCGGGTTTGCCGTCCCGGGAGGTGTCCCAGACGACCGCGTCGGGCTGGACGGCGAGGATCTCGTCGACGAGGGCGTCGCCGTAGGTGACTCGGGGATCGCGGGTGGCCCAGACGAGGCGGGAGGGGACCTCGGCGGCGAGGAGGTGCGGCAGACAGGGGCCGATGCCGCTGCCGGTGGCGACGTAGACCACCTTGCTGAACAGGACTTCGATGTTGGCGACCCCGGCGGTGGTGATTCCCTTCACCCACACCTTGGTCGGCCGGTCGTCGATGAACTTCCCCGTCCAGTCCCCCGCCCGCGAGATGGTCAGCCGGAACCCGGGATGCCCCGGGGAGGGGACGTTCGCGAAGGAGTGCCACTCCTTGAGCGGGCTGCGGCTGACGGCCGTGGAGGACCCGGCGAACGGGGTCTCGCCGTAGTCGAAGCGGGCCAACACGACGTGCGGGGAGGGCCGTTCGATCCGGACGGCCACCTTGCGCAGCCTCAGCCACGGCAGCGCGACACTGAACGTGACGACCGCGAGGACCGCCGGTTCGACCGGTCCGCCCGCCGTCAGAAGCGTGTGCGCCCAGAACAGGGCGAGGGCGCTCCAGCCGCCGAAGCGGTGGATCTTCTCGAAGTGGTCGTGGTGGCGGGACCGGAACGGCGGCAGCGCGGTCGCGACGATGAAGAGGAGCAGCGCGAGCAGCGTCCAACTCACGGCCCGTACCGCCGTGTCGGTGGTGGTGAGGGTCAGCGCGGCGAACCACGCCGTGCCCGCGAGCGCGCCGCCCACGTGGAGTCCGCCGAAGTGGTAGACCTTACCCAGCGTCCAGCGGACCCGCAGCGGCCAACTGACCGGGGCTGAAGTCGCCACCCGGAAGAGGAAGTTGATGACGTACTGCTGGCGGATGAGGATCGCCAGGCTCAGGTTCGCGAGGACGGCGTGGGCCATGCCCTGTTCGGTGACCGGCCAACTCAGGTACAGACATACCGCGTTGACCAGAATCACCGTGCCCGCGAGCCGGTTGTAGTGCATCAGCCGGGGGTGCTTGAGCAGGCGGCGCGGCAGGGAGGCGAGGGGTGGGAGCGCGGTGCCGGTGCGGTTCAGTTCCGTCGTCATCGGGCCACCGCCGGGCGTTCCAGGGCGAGTTGGAGAAGCGCCGGCTTGTCGATCTTGCCCCGGTCGGTCTCCGGCAAAGATGTCAGGGCCATGACATTATCGGGCACGCAGTAGTAGGGCAACGCGTCGGCGACGGCCTGTCTGGCCGTGCCGGGATCGACGTCCGCCGGGCAGACGAAGGAGACGAGCGAGCGGTCGTCGCGCTTGAGGGTGACCGCGCGGACGACACCCGGGACCTGCTCCAACACCGAGGAGACGGAGTCGAGTTCGACACGGAAGCCGCGCACCTTCACCTGGTCGTCGGTGCGGCCGAGGTGTTCGAGGCGGCCGTCCGGGGTCCACCGGCCGAGGTCGCGGGTGCGGAACATCCGCCGGCCGCCGCCGAGGAACGGGTCGGGGGCGTAACGCTCCGCGTTCAGGCGGGCGTTGGCGAGGTAGCCCGCCGAGACGCAGTCCCCGCCGGCCCACATCTCGCCGACCTCGCCGATCGGCAGGGGGCGGCGGTCGGCGTCCAGGACGTAGACCGTGTTGTTGGGGGTGGGGCGGCCGATCGTGAGGAGGGGGTTCCTCGGGTCGTGGCGGGACATGGTGTTGACGATGGTGGTCTCGGTCGGGCCGCAGCAGTTGTAGAAGGCGGCTCTGCTCGCCCACGCGTCGGCGAGCGGGCGCGGGCAGGGTTCGCCGGCGACGGCGACCGCGCGGACCCTCGGGCAGTCGGCCGGGTCGATGCCGGACAGGACCGTCGGGGTGGCGATCAGGACGGTCGCCGTGCGGGCGGTGGCCGCGATGTCCCGGTCGCGGATCACCAGGGTGGCGCCGTGCGCGAGGCAGCCGAGGATCTCCCAGGCCGCCATGTCGAAGGCGATGTTGAGGAGTTGGGCGACCCGGTCGCCGGGTCCGATGCCGAGGGAACCCGGCTCCGTCAGCAGGATGTTGGCGACGTTGCGGTGGGTGACCTTCACGCCGTTGGGGTGGCCGGTGGTGCCGGAGGTGAACAGGACGTAGCAGCCGTCGTCCGGTGCAGGCGGCGGGAGTTGGACCCGGTCGGGGGTCAACGGCTCGTCCAGGTCGATGAGTTGGTGGCCGAGTGGGATCGGGACGCGGTGCGCGTACTCGCCGAGGGTGAGGACGACGCGGGTGCGGGCGGCGGCGATGACGTGGGCGAGTTGGGCGGGCGGGGCGAGGCCGATGTCCTGGGGGACGTAGGCGGCACCCGCCTTGAGGATGCCGAGCAGGCCGACGAGCATCGGCAGGGAGCGGCGTACGAAGAGGCCGACATGGTCGCCGGGGCGGATGCCCTCGCTGTGCAGGCGGGCCGCCAACGCCTCTGCCTGGGAGTCGAGTTGGGCGTAGGTGAGGGTCTGGCCGCGGTGTTCGGCGGCGACCGCGTGCGGCGCGCGGGCCGCCTGCCGGGCGACGGCCCGGTGGATCAGCGGGTCCGGTACGAAGGCGGCGGGGCCGGTGCCGTAGAAGAGGAAGAGGCGCTGGTCATGTGGCGCGAGATGGCGCAGAGGCATGGTCGGGGACCTCCAGGCTGCTTCGAGTGTCGGTGACATGGCCGTGGTCAGCGGTCTGCCCGGGATTTCGAACGCCGTGCGGGGTGGTGCGGAGGCCGTGCGGAGGCGGTGCGGGGATCGGCGTGCGGGTGTCGCGGTGCAGTTGCCGCACGCCGCGTGGTGACGCCTTTCGGTCGACTTTAGCGGGGGTTCTTCAACCCTCAACCGTGTAGGACCGGCCAAGTAGCGGTGCGGAATGAGTCACTTGTGGCTGGTGTCGTCCCAGGAGCAACTCCGGTGGGCGTGGCGGCGACTGGGGTGGGGGGATGTGCGCCGGCGGAGGGGGGCCGACCGGCCGGCGGACGAACGGACACTCCCGATCGGCGTTGCGCACACCGTTCCTCTCGGCGTACGGTGTGCGCATGACCGATGGGAACGCCGTACGCATGGAGCGCACGGCGTGCGCACAAGGAGGGAATCCGATGGGCGGACGACGGTGGTGGATTCTGGTCGTGCTCTGTCTGAGCACGGTCGTGCTGACGATCGACAGCATGGCGCTGACCGTGGCGGTGCCGTCGATGACGGCGGACATCGGGGCGAGCGCGCAGGACACGCAGTGGATTCTCGACTCGTACATCCTCGTCTTCGCGGGCCTGCTCCTCACCTCCGGCAGCCTCGGGGACCGGTTCGGGCGGCGCAGGGTGATGCTGATCGGCCTCGCGCTGTTCGGAGCGGCCTCGCTGGCGGCGGCGTTCTGCACAACTCCCGGTGAGGTCATCGCCGTTCGGGTCGCCATGGGGATCGGCGGGGCGTTGATCATGCCGTCGACACTGTCGATCCTGATCACGGTCTTCGACGAGGAGGAACGGCCGAAGGCGATGGCCGCGTGGGGCTCGGTGTCGATGCTGGGCCTGGTCGGCAGCCCGGTGCTGGGCGGTGTGCTGATCGAACACTTCTCGTGGCACTCCGTCTTCTTCCTCAACGTCCCTGTCGTGGCACTGGCGTTGGTCGCGGGCGTGACCCTGATGCCCGAGTCCAGGGCGCCCTGGCAGAAGGCGGACCCGCTCGGCGCGGTGCTCTCGGCGGTCGGCATGACGGCGTTGGTGTGGTGGATCATCGAGATCCCCGAGCACGGTGCGTTCGAGGGCCGTTCGGCGTTCACACTGGCCGTCGCGGTGGCCGCCCTCGTCGGGTTCGTCGTCTGGGAGAACGTGACGGCGTCCCCGATGGTCCCGCTCGTCCTCTTCAAGCACCGTGATTTCACGGGTGGTTCGCTCTCGCTGGCGCTCGTCCAGATCGGCAACGGCGGGCTGCTGCTGGTGCTGACGCAGCACCTCCAGTTCGTACTCGGGTACTCGCCGGTGCGGGCGGGCCTCGCGTTCCTGCCGCTGGCGGTCGCCGCACTGGCCGGCAACGGGGCGGGGGTGAAGCTGGCGCAGCGGTTCGGGAACCGGCTCGTGATCTTCGCGGGGATGCTGGTGATGGTGGCGTGCTTCGCGCTGCTGACGACGGTCGACGCGGGCAGCGGGTTCACAACTCCCGCCGTCGCACTGGGACTTCTCGGCCTCGGCGCCGGGCTCGCGATGCCGGCCGCCGTCGCCGCGCTGATGGGGACCATCCCGGCGGACAAGGCGGGCGTCGGCTCCGCGCTCAACGACACGATCCAGCAGGCGGGCACGGCGCTCGGCATCGCGATCCTCGGCTCGCTGCTGACCAGCGGATACTCGGCGCGGATGCCCGAGGGCACGCCGGAAGCGGCACGGCACTCCATCGCGGGAGCCGCCCCCGAGGTGCTGGAAGTCGCCCGGGAGGCGTTCGCGGCCTCGATGAGGACGACGTTCGCGGTGAGCGCGGCGGGGGTGCTGACGGCGGCCGTGCTGGCGGTGCTGGTGATGCGGAAGGGACCAAGGTTTACCGAAGTGACTGCCGAGGAGCCCGAGTTGGCCGCATAGCAATCGATATTCACCCGAACGAGCAGGCCGCGCGGGACAGGAGGTGACGGCCTACGGGACAGACATCCAGGGACCGAGGCCCCAGGGAGGCAGGACAGGGACAGGACGCACACCCCACGCGCTCGGCACACCCGAGCCGGTAGAAATGAGTACAAACCTCCCGAAGAGAGGGAACGACATGGGCGGCGTACCCGAGGCGTACTTCCTCACCGGTTCCACGGTGCGGACCTTCAACATCGAGACGGACTCCGCCGACCCGGACTTCGACCAGCAACTCTGCGCAAGGGACACGGCTGGAACTACGACCAGATGCCGTCCGACGGCGGCGACCCGCCGCAGGGCCGGTTCATCGGCTACCCCCTCCAGGCGCTCTTCGTGAAGGACGTCTCGATCCGCTCCGCCTCGTTCGCCTCCGCCCTGCACACGTACGACAGTTCGTTCTCGGCGAGCGCCAGCGTCGGCTTCGGTCCGTTCTCCGCGCGGGGCAGCTACAGCCACCAGGAGTCCGACCGCCGCTACCACTTCGAGAGCGACGGGACGACGATCACCATCCCCGGCATGCAGATCATCGGCTTCGTCAACCACCTGCTGGGCAAGACCCCGAACCTCCTCGACGGCATCGACCCCGGGTCGCTGGTCTGATGGACGCCGAGACGCTGGACGTGTGGGCCGCGTCCCCCGTGGACGCGGCGTCGCTGTACGGCCTGGGCATCCACTTCTGGCACATGCTCTCGGACGCGGACCACCTGGTGTCGCTCCCGGTGACCCCGTTGGTCTACCAGGACGCCGAGTTCCGCTTCGAGGGCGCTCTGGACGCCCGACGGGCAGGCGTACTGGCCGAGTTCGCGGAACTCACGAACCGCATCCCGACCCACCCCTTGTGGAACCCTCCGGCGACCACCCACCTGTGGGACGTCTACGGCGAGCTCCTCGGCGCGGACCTCGCGCGCAGCGCCCTGACGGCGGACGAACGGGCGCGCTACGACGAGGCGTTGGCCTACCTGTACGACCCGGACCCCGCGACGGGCACCCCCGTCCCGTCCCCGGAACTGCGCGCGTACCGCTCGCTGCGGCAGGCGTGGCTCGACGCGGACACGGAGTACCACCGGGCCGAGAACGCGGCGGCGCTGTCGTCCGACCAGGCGGTGCGGGACCAGTGGACGCGGGTCGACGAACCGCGTCTGCGGCAGGTCCGCGACGACGCGATGGACGCGTGGCAGACGGTCGGCCACAAGGCCGAAGTCGACGACGCGCTGCGGGAGTCGTCCGAACTGGCGGCCAAGTCACCCTCAGCGGTGTGGAAACGGCACCGCGACACCTTCAACCCGGGCCTGCCGAGCCAGTTTTCGACGTCCCCCAACGGCCTGCGCTACGCACCGACCTACTACTCCCCCGCCGGTGCGCTCGACATGCCCTGGACGGCGGTGACGATGGGCCGCGAGCTGTTCCTGACGCTGGCCTCGGCGGCGCCGAGGGAGTTCGGGGCGGCGCTGGGGAGCCGGGCGACGGACGACTCCTTCGCCTCCCTGTCGTTCGAGTACCGCGTGGTGTCCGTGCAGCGGCCGTGGCTGGACCCGCCGATGGAGCTGTTCGGGTCGAAGGCTTGGCGATTCTCGCCGGGGGTGCGGGAGTTGAGCGACGGGGCGACTCCTCCCGTGGGCCGCTGCACGTCGTACGTGGAGTCGCTCGCGCTGGCCCGGAGAGTCCGGCTGACCCGGGAGGCGCACCAGTACACGGCGTTCGGCTCCGGCGAGAACACCTTCCCGCCTCAGACGACCTGCGAGTGGGACACCGGGCGGCTGTACGTCACGATGGACATCGCCGACCACCGCTGGGAGTGGTCCGACGCCGACTCCACCGGCACTCTCGTCCCGGGTCACCCCCGCACCGGCCTCGTGGCCCTCGGCCTCGTCGACTACGACTCCCTCGACGGCCACGCCCTCGATGTCCTCCCCTACGCCCGCTCCCCCATCCCCGGGGCCCAGTTGGCCGTCGGCTCGGTCTTCGCCGTCCGTACACCGAAACGGAAACTCGTCAAGGTCCAGATCATCACCTTCGGGCCCGCCCTCTCCTTCCGCTTCCAGGAGTACGAGATGACCTCCTCCGCCGCCTCGGCCTCGGAGACCGAGGAGGACGACGTCTTCATCGCCGGGTTCGTGTGCCGGGTACTGCCCAAGTATCCTGATCCTGATGCGGGGTTGGGATGGTGAAGGGGATGGAGGACTGGCTGCTGCTGGGGTCGGAGACGGTGTACGCCGTGCGGCTCGGCTCCGCGGGCGCACCGACGATCGCCCGGATCGAACCGACCTCGGACCTGTACCGCACGGCTCGCGAACTGTACGGAGCCTCCGCCGAGTTGACGTTCCGCGTGGGCGACACCGCCCCCTACACCGGTGAGTTGCTCTTCGGCCGGATCGACGTAGACGCGGAGTCCCTCGGCCACATGACAGTGGACCTCCGCAAAGTCCTCACCCCACCTCCCGACTCCCCCGCCCTGCGCTACCTCCTCTTCGGCGACGACCGCCTGTTCCTGTGGCACACCTCCGACGCGTTCGAGCAAGGCGTGCGGGTGCGGTTCTCGGGGTGGGAGAGTCCGGTGCTGGGGGTGGACGAGGTGGTGGCGGTGACGGCGGACGGGAGGCTGTCCCCGGGGGAGCAAGTCTCAGTCATGGGGGCGGAGTTGACGGTGGTGACGGAGGTGTACCTGAAGGTCACACCGGAATGAACGGGGGCCACCAGGAGGGGACGTTCCCCGGACAGACCGGGTCGGGGTACGAGTCCGGGACTCCCAGCCAGACGACAGCCCCCCAGAGGAGCCACACGTTGAGCAGAACCCCCACCAGCAGGGCCGCGCCGGGGTGAGCTCTCCCCAGCAAGCCGCGGACAAGCACCCAGGACAGGCCCACGACCACCCATATGGCTGGCCATATCACCGCCAGAGCAAGGGAGTTCGCCGAGGCACCCACCCCCACATCGCACGCGCTCCAGGCCCGCCCGATCACGATCACCGCGACGACCGAGGTCACCCCACCGCAGACGACCCCGACCCGAACCCCGCTCCCCCATGTCCCCGTGGACTCGCCATGAGGCATCAGGCTTCCCCGGCCACTCCGCCCACCTCTTCGGGCAAGTAACGCACCGCGAGAGCGGCGGCCTCCTCGGCTGTCTCCAACTCGCCGACAGGGCCGACGAATCCAGGGCAGTAGACCGTGAACGGCGGTCCGCCGTACAGGATGCGGGGGAACCTGCTGGGGGAGCCGGGGGGATCCGTCAACGTCTCCACGCCGCGTATGAAGTGGAGCGCTCCATGGCTGGGGAAGGGGTAGAGAGCGCGCAAACGCGGCTCCGCGTGGGCGGCTCGGGCGACCGGGGCCAGGTCGTCGTCTGTCGCACCGCGAACCCCCGGTTTGCGTTCCAACAGCCAGCGCCAAGCGGTCTCGACATCAGGGGCTTCGGCCATGGGGTTCATCCTCAGGGCCGTCGCGGGTGATCCGCAAGCGTTTCCGGCCGACACCGGGAACAGTGCTCGCCGCCTCCTGCGCGCGCAAAACAGCATGTCCGACCTGGACTTGAGGGCCATGTCGGCGCCTGTCGAACAGCTCCAAGCCGCCCACATCACCCTCAACTCGATCATCCACGCGGGCGCCACACTCACCGCCGGGGCCGACGGCAACGGCTGGAAAGTCTCCGGAAAACCTGACGGCACCTGTCAGGTATCGCGCGCAAGCTTCAGTTGTTCAGCGAGAGCAACCAAGGAGTGAGCGCCATGCCGGCCTCGATCGTGTTCATCGTCTACGTCAGCGACGCGCCCGAAGCGGCCCGTTTCTACGGGGACTTGCTCCAGATCAAGCCCACCTTCGAGACCCCCCGGTACATCGCCTTCGACCTCGGCGGGGGCGCGTCCCTGTCGCTCTGGAGCGGCAAGGCCGAGGAGTTGGACCCCCAGACGCCCCGCACCAGCGAGGTCTGCCTGAACCTGCCCGGCGGTGCGGAGGTCATCGACCGGCGGTTCGAGGAGTGGGCGGCGAAGGGGGTTCGCGTGGTCAGCGAGCCGCGCGACGAGGTGTTCGGCCGGACGTTCGTCGTCGCGGACCCCGACGGCAACCTGATCCGGGTGGCGCCGGTCGACTGACGACACCGAACCCGGCGACGGCGGGGACGGCCGTCCTGGGCAACTCGCCTGCCGGGACAGCCGTTTCGCGAAGCGAGCCGCTAGTTGACGTTGACCGCGCTCCACGCCGCCGCCACCGCGCTGTACTCGGCGCTGCCGGCGCCGTAGAGGTCACGGGCGGCGTTCAGGGTCGCCGTCCGCGCGCCCGCGTAGTTCGTCGAGGACGTCATGTAGACGCTCAGGGCCCGGTACCAGATGGCCCCCAGCTTGGCCCGGCCGATGCCGGTCAGTGTGGAGCCGTTGGACGTGGGGGAGTTGTAGGTCACCCCGTTGATGGTCTTCGTGCCGCTCCCCTCCGCCAGCAGGTACGCGAAGTGGTTGGCGACGCCGGAGGAGTAGTGGACGTCGAGATTGCCGACCGAACTGCTCCAGTAGTCCGCGGAGTTGGCGTCCCGGCTCGGACGGTCCATGTAGCGCAGGGCGTCACGGCCGAAGCCGGAGCGGACGATCTTCTCGCCGATCAGGTAGTCGCCCTGGTCGGAGGAGTTGGCCGCGTAGAACTCGACGAGCGAGCCGAAGATGTCGGAGGTCGCCTCGTTGAGCCCGCCGGACTCACCGGAGTACGTGAGGTTGGCCGTCTTGGAGGTCACGCCGTGGGACATCTCGTGGCCCGCGACGTCGAGGGCGACCAGCGGGCCGAGCTGGGTGCCGTCGCCGTCGCCGTAGGTCATGCAGAAGCAGCTGTCGTCCCAAAAAGCGTTGTTGTAGTTGTTGCCGTAGTGGACGCGGTTGTAGGAGCCCTTGCCGTCGTTGCCGATGCCGTTGCGACCGTGGACGTTCTTGTAGTAGTCCCAGGTGACGTCGGTGCCGTACTGGGCGTCGACGGCGGCCGTCGCACGGCTGCCCGTAGTACCCGTACCCCAGTGGTTGTCGGCGTCGGTGAAGAGCGTCGCGGGGGCGCGGACGATGCAGATGCCGAAGATGCAGAGGTCGGTCTTGTTCTCGGCGTCACCGGTGTAGGTGTTGCCCCGGGTCGGATCCTTGAGCTGGTATGTCGTACCGGAGAGGGTGGTCTCCAGCGGGACCGTACCCCCGTAGAGGGACTGGCCGTCACCGGTGACGGTCTCGATCGAGTCCCAGGCGTCGATCTGGGCGCCGGTGCGCGCGTCGGTGACGACGGTCCGGGCGACCGGGTTGCCCTGGGCGTCGAGGCCGACGGCGTCGGTCTTCCAGGCCAGCTTCGGGGTGCCGTGGAGGGCGTCGACGACCAGTTGGGGCTTGGCCTTCACCTGGGACACCTTGGCGCCGAGGTGGGCCGCGCGCAGGGCGCTGACCGCGCGGTCGGCGGCCTTGGGCGCGGGGACGGCCGGGGTGATGGACTCCAGGGCGATGGCGTGCCGGGTCGCGCGGTCGGCGCCGCGGTACGTGCCGTCGGGGGTCAGGTGGACCACGAAGTCGCCGCCCAGTACGGGGAGTTGCCGGTAGGTGCGGTCGTAACGGACGTGCTGTGCACCGTCCTTGTCGACGATCACGTCCCGGACGCTGGTGCCCTGCGCGGAGTTGAGCCCGAGGCTCGCGGCGCGTTCGGTGAGGGCGCTCGCCGCGTTGTCAATCGCCTGCGCGCGGGTGGGCCGGTCGGCCGCGTCGGCGACGGGGCTGAGGACGGCGGCCATGAGGGTGGCGGTGGTCGCGGCGATGCCGGCCGCGGCGAGACGGGAACCTCGGACGTTGTGCCGTATGCGTCTCATCGGTCTCCTCGGAAGGCGCGGAGTGGAGGTGGCGCTGACGTCGACAGCGATTTATAGGCGCCCCGACTTGTCATGTCCATAGCGCACCCGCAGAGGGGCCCGGGAGAGAATCCCCTTGTGACCCCTGCGCCCCTCCCCTTCTTCGTGTACGGCACCCTCCGCCCCGGCGAGGCCAACCACGCCCTCCACCTGTCCGGCCGCACCCTCACCGAGGAGCCCGCCCGCCTGACCGGCGCGGTGCTGTACGACGGTCCGGGATACCCGTACGCCGTGGAGGCACCCGGCGGACTCATACACGGCGACCTCGTCACCGTCGCTCCCGAGTACTACGCCGACGTCCTCACCGACCTGGACCTCCTGGAGCAATACCGGGCGGACGACCCGGACAGCCTCTACCTGAGAGTTACGCGGGAGGTCGTACGGGAGCATGGCTCCCAGGCCGTACGGGCCTGGGTCTACGTCGCGAGCCCCCGCCTCGCCGGCCCGCTGCGCGCCGGCGGCGACCTCGTACCCGGCGGCGACTGGCTCGCCCGGCACCGGCCCGACGGCGTGTCGATCACCCGTTCACACCTCCCCGGAGAGGTTTTCCCCACCCCTCCCCCACACCCCGCATGACCTGCTGAAACGCCGGCAACGACAGCTCCGCCCCGCCACCCGTTCATCCCCTTTCTGACATCCCCTCAGGAAGCGCTCCCGGCGCGGTGCCTCTTACCTCGGAAGGGCAGAGGCACGACCGAGGCTCGGAGGAGCACCGATGCGACGTACCGTCCGGCTGCTGACCGGCACCGCGCTGGCCGTGGCCGCCGCGAGCGGGGCCGCGGCGCCCGCGTACGGCGGGGACGGCGGGAGCCTGGAGGTGTACCCGTCGACCGCCGTGCCCGGCGCGCAGGTCAC